>JAACDV010000219.1 GCA_009936825.1 Bacteroidota bacterium
CCCAGAGCCTAAAGGGTTAGTCGAAGTTAAAGCCGCACATTGTTGCAATCGCGCGAACAACTTCTTGGCTTCGCACCGCAAAAGGCAGAACCGCAATCGCAATCAGCATCAGTCCTGCCCAGATTAACCAAACCGACATATCTACTGGCGTTTTAGTTTTGCTTTTGCCGCCCTCGGTGTTGTTGGCGCTATCATCAGCATTGAAGGGTAGGGTCATTCGGCCAATCGCTCATTCTGCAATTACGCGTTACACATCAGTCCATGTGCATAACAAATTCTAAGCCGGATTTTGAGCCCACGTAAAGTCCCGGCTTTTGTTTCATCAGCGACACCATTAAATCGCTACCGCCATCCAGTATTACGTCAACCCGGCTGCCGACAATGCGCACAATCGTGGCGCTGGCATCTTTTCCGGTATCATTGCAGGTCACGGTGACTTTTTGATCGAGTGTTAGCATGTGGCACCTCCTAGATGTCAGACTAACACGCGCACCTATTGAAGGTCGATAGCATGGGCTTTCAGATCTTCAATCTTGCAAATTGCCAGAGTGATATGGTTGGTGGCCAGCAGCCGTATTTTTGGCGCACAGCCAACAACACGCGCCTGCTCCCACCGTCCCGCACAAAGACACCACTGATCGCCATCCTTTAGCCCCGGAAATCCAAAATCAGGCATCGGAGTGGTTAAATCATTACCCGCCGATTTACTGAACCGCAGAAATTCATCGGTCATAATCGCGCAAACTGTGTGCAGCCCCTGATCCTGCGGGCCGGAGTTGCAGCACCCATCGCGGAAGAAACCGGTCATTGGATCATGCGAGCAACTTTCCAGCTTGCCGCCAAGAACATTTTTCTGGCCATGCGGGCCGCCCTGACTTCCGTCCATTACTATCTCCTGTGATTAACGATCACTTACGGTCACTTTATCATCTTTTGGTGGAGACTCTAAATATGGCGCGTCGATTTCCGCCATTCTAGTCTCAATAGCATTTTCCAGCGCTGCCATAAAAGTGCGCCGGTCCAGCCCTGCTGGAATCTGCGGCAGAAAATCCACATCAATCATCCCGGGCCGCTTTAGCCAGCTATTTCGCCCCCAGACATGGCCCGAATTCAAGGCAATCGGAACCACCGGCATGCCAGTCGCCTCATACAGGGCAAAAACGCCAATTTCATATTTATGGCTCGTCCCCGGAGCAACCCGCGTTCCTTGTGGAAAAATCAGGATCGAGCGGCCCGTTTTCTGGGCCAGCAGCGCATCCTCACGAAGCTTTCTTAGCGCCTTCATCCCGGCCGACCGGTCCACCGCGATGCACCCGCCTTTTTGAAAATACCAGCCAAGCAACGGCAAGCGCAACAATTCGCGCTTTAACACTATCACCGGCGCGTACAGAATCATCCCCAGCACAGTTGTCTCCCATGCCGACTGATGCTTGGCTGCGTAAATCACCTGCTGGTCCAGCGCCGCATCACCGCCAAGGCGGTGGCTCCCCCCGGCAACACGAAGGCTCTGCACCGTAATCCAGCCCCAGAATCTGGCCAGCTGATGCATAACACCATTCGGCAGAATCAATGCCGGCAACATTATAACGGCGATCAGCGCCGTCATGCCATAGAACAGACTGTTAAAGATGAGGGATCTGAGATAAATCATAAGCCTGACAATAAGCGGGTTCGGCTGGTATCGCAACAAGCCGGGCGCAATCACCGGATAAGTAGGCGATTTTGAGTGGACAGTTCAGTTGAGGATAAAAGCTGGCAGATACGCGCCGAAATGGCGCTGGCGTCTATGGCCGCGTCCAACCGGCTGATTACCTATGCCGAACTTGCAGATGCCGCCGGAATTGAAGGCAGACATCGGATAAACCGGCTGACTGTCTGGCTGGAGGAGCTGATTGAGCTGGATGCAAAATCCGGGCAACCGCTGCGCGCAGCACGAGTTATTTCACAAAGCAGAGGCGGTCTGCCCGCCCCGGGGTTTTTTATAAAATGCGCCGAACTTGGTCTTTATGACAGCGCCCCCGGTGATAAATATAACGGCCCGCAAGCCTATGCGTTTCACCTCAACCATCTTGGCTAGGATATCAGGCGGCGGCCTGTCTAACTTTCCGGCAATCCGATATGCAGGGTGAAAACGCCGTCAGCCTCATCCTTGCGAAGAAGGCGAAGATCTTGCGTTTCACAAAAATGCTCAAAATCCAGCGGCGCTGCTGGATCATCGGCAAGCACTTCCAGCACCCCGCCCGTCATTTGGCCAATCTGACGACGCGCCTTTAATACAGGAAGCGGGCATTTCAATCCGGTCAGGTCGAGGCTGACGGTAATTTCATAACTATCTCTCATCACGCCCCGACCCTAAATCGGCTTTCCCCGGCAGACCAGCCCCAAAATGACGCAAAATTACGCAATGATGCGATTCTGCCGCCAATCCGACTTGCCATCACTGCTTGGCACCCGCTAGATATTCTCATGAGCATTTGGGGGATGATTATTGGCGGCGCTGCTGGCGCGGCGTTTGGGGGGCCGATTGGCGGACTGCTTGGTGCGGCTGCGGGAATTGCAGTCGAACGCGGCTTTGTTCCGGCGCGTGATGATACCGAGGCCAGCCGCCGCGTTGGATTTACCGTGGCGATGATTGCGCTCTCTGCAAAAATGGCCAAAGCCGATGGCAAAGTTACGCGGGACGAGATTGCCGCTTTTCGAGAGCGCGTTCACATCGCCCCCGCCGAAGTTAAGCAAGTTGGTCGATTCTGGGACCTGGCCCGTCAGACACCCGGCGGTTTTGAAGATTACGCCAAACAGGTGGCGCGAATGTTCAGCCCGCGCGCTCCCGTTCTCGAACAACTGCTGGACCTGCTGTTTCATATCGCCGTATCGGATGGGAATATCAGCACTCCCGAAATTGATTATTTGGCACGCGTTGCCACAATATTCGGCTTTGATGACGCTGATTTCCAACGGATGATGGCCATTCATACCAGTGACGGCCCCAGCCCGTATGAAGTTTTAGGCGTCGATGCCAGTATTTCGCCAGCAGAACTTCGCACTCACTGGAAAGCCCTCGTTCGCGACAATCACCCCGACAAAATGATCGCCGATGGATTGCCCGAAGAATTTATCGCCGCCGCTAATGAAAGATTAGCGCGCATTAATGCCGCCTATGATGCGGTAATAGGCGCGCGGGGCTCGGCGTTCGGCTCCACGGAAAAATCAAGCCCTAAATCTGACGAAGCGGAGAGCCGTTAATATGCCGACACCGCTGTTGACGCTTGCTGATTGCGGGATCAATCTTGCTGACCGCTGGCTTATTCGCGGCGCTGATGTCACGCTTCATGCCGGCGATAGGCTGGCGCTTGTCGGGCGCAATGGCGCCGGTAAATCCAGCCTGATGAAGCTGATGTCTGGCACTGCCGATATGGATGAAGGCAGCCTGTGGATAGCTCCGGGCGCCAGCATTACCTATCTTCAGCAGGCCCCGAAACTGCCGCCCGGGATGACGCTGCGCAGCATTGTCACCGAGGGCCATGAAACGGATGCGCTTGGCCAACCGGTACCGCTTCACAAAGCCGATTCGTTCCTGATGCGAATGGGGCTGGATCCGCACCGGATGAGCGACGGGCTGTCTGGCGGTGAGGCTCGCCGGGTATCGCTGGCCCGCGCCCTTTATACCGAACCTGAAATTCTGCTGCTTGACGAGCCTACCAACCATATGGATATGCCGACCATTGAATGGATGGAGGGCATGTTGCGCCAGCATAAAGGAGCGCTTTTGGTGGTTAGCCACGACCGCGCCTTTCTTCGCAATTTAGGGACTGGCATTGTGTGGCTGCATCAGGGAAAGCTGCGCCGCCGCGACGGTGATTTTGATCAGTTCGATGAATGGTCCGAAGGTATTTTGGCCGATGAAGCCGTTCAGCTTCATAAGATGGATCGTAGGATTGCCTCGGAAACAAAATGGTCGGTTGAGGGTATTTCGGCGCGGCGCAAACGCAATCAGGGCCGTCTGCGTGATCTTTATAGGCTGCGCTCCGAGCGCGCCCATGCTGGCGGCATCACCCAACGCACTATGAAGATGGAAACCGGCCCTGCGGAAGGCGGCGGACAATTGGTTCTGGAGGCCATTGATCTGTCAATCACGGTGCCGATGAATAATATAACCCCGTCTTCCGACGCCAATTTAGATGCTAGTTCGGGCGCTGATGCAAAGGCCCGTCGTTCCCTTCTCAACCATTTCAATCTTTTGGTACGGCGCAGCGACCGCATCGGCATTGTTGGTCCCAACGGCATTGGCAAATCATCGCTTGTGCGGGTGCTTCTGGGGCTTGCTGATCCTGATAGCGGACGCGTGCGCCAGGGGTTTGGGCTGAATCCCGTTTATTTCGACCAGCAACGTGAGGCTTTGAACCATCAAGCATCACCTTGGACGGTGCTGACCGATGGTGGCAGTGATACCATCGAGGTTGCCGGTACAACGCGCCATGTTACCGCCTATCTCCGTGATTTTATGTTTGATGATCACAAGATGACACAAAAAATCGCCACATTGTCGGGCGGCGAACAAAATCGCCTTCTACTGGCCAAGCTATTTGCCCAAACGCATAATTTTCTGGTGCTTGATGAGCCAACTAACGATCTGGATATCGAAACGCTGGACCTTTTGCAGGAAGTCATCGCGGATTATGACGGCACCATTTTGATCGTCAGCCATGATCGCGATTTTCTGGACCGGACGGTAACCGCCGTTCTGGCATTCGAGGGCGACGCAAAAGTTACCGCGCACGCTGGCGGCTATAGCGATTATCTGGCCCGCCGAAAAGCCGCAGAAGCCAGACGTTCGGACCGCGATTCTAACGGAAAGTCAGGAGCCCAAAAATCGGCCAAAAAATCAGCCGGAAAATCAGCCGGAAAATCCGGAGCGGCGACAAATTCGCCGCGCGCGCCCCGCCTGACATTTAAGGACCAGCATGCTCTGGACACTCTGCCCGGCGAAATTGAGGCGTTAGAGGCCAAGATTTCCGAGCTGGAGGCGGTGCTGACCGACCCAGATTTGTTCGCCAAAAACCCCGACAAATTCAATGCGACCGTCGCCGATCTAACGGCCACGCGCTCCCAAAAGGACGCCAAGGAAATACGCTGGCTAGACGTCGCCGAACGCGCCGAAGAAATTGCCGCCAGCCAAAGCGAGTAAGTCCTAAGCTTGACCACGCCAACCTCCAAAGCCTATGATAATGGCGCTGTCAGATGGCCGGATGGTTGCTGCCCCGTTTTGGATTTTTCTGGAATGGGGGAGAGGAAAGTCCGGGCTCCACAGGATCAGGATGCCGGGTAACGCCCGGCGGGGGCGACCCTAGGGAAAGTGCCACAGAAAACAAACCGCCGAGCAGCGCATCTGCGCCGCCTCGGTAAGGGTGAAAAGGTGCGGTAAGAGCGCACCGCCAGACTGGCAACAGGCTGGGCATGGTAAACCCCATCCGGAGCAAGACCATGTAGGGACACGTGCCGCTTAAATGCGGTGGGCGCGATCCTGCGCCGATGTCCGGGTAGGTCGCTCGATGCGGCTGGCAACAACCGCGCTAGATGAATAACCATCACCATTCTCGAATGGAACAGAACCCGGCTTACAGGCCATCTGACAGCTCTGTTTTTTCTATATATTCTCAAAAAAATCCCCTGCTCCCTACATCCCCGATAATCCGGCCATAGGCACGCGACAGCTTCAAAAATCCGGTTTTCCGGGTAGGTGCGTGGTGCTGTTTGCGATGATTTTTTTTGAATGTTGGTAAACATAGAACAAAAATAGAACTTAATAAGCTTTTTTCATGTTTTTCAGCTAGTTATATTGCAAACTTCAATTATTTACTTAACTTATTGAAAGCATTGACTTTTTCCCATGAAAAAACAGCTATAACCCATTGACGTCCATGATTACCCATGATATCCCAAATAATCCCATTTTTGGTTTAGCGCGTTGAATTCGCCGGTGTGCCTCCCTCTAGAGCATATGACACCACCAAAACGGGGCCAACATTGGGATCAGTTCCGGGGCCTTGATCAGCGCTCCATTGGGTTGCATCCCGCAGGACCGCGTTTCTGGCGCCAGCTTACCTAGGCGACCTGCAATCGGGGTGCATAAGGTGGAGACAATTCCGTGGATCTTTTTCTGTCCACATTCGAGAACCGCATTGATAAAAAGGGTCGGCTTTCTGTGCCGGCGCCTTTCCGTGCGGTTTTGGAACGGCGGCGTGATCCCCTATATCTGTTCAAATCCCTGACCGAACCCTGCCTTGAGGGGTGCGGGCCTGAGCGTATCGGCCAGATTGTCGACGCAATTGACACGATGGACAGCCTGTCCGCCGAAGTTGCAACTTTGCAAACGATGCTGTCGAGCGCGCAGGAAATGAAACTGGACGGCGAAGGCCGCATTATGCTGTCGACTGATTTCATGGTGTTTGCCGAGTTGGATGATCTTGCGCTTTACTCTGGTATTGGACGGTCTTTCCAAATCTGGTTGCCAGCGCGTTATCGCAACCGCGAAGCCGAAGCCCGCTCGCGCGCTAAAACCGATGGAATGCCAAGCTTGCGGCTGGGAGGTCGCCGCCCCCCTGATAATGCCAGCGGAGAGCGCTAATGGATCGGGCGCACTCACAGCATCAGGCTCTTCATCTGCCGGTGCTTTTGCACGAAGTTACCGCCGCCCTTTGCCCTGCTGACAACGCTATTTTTCTGGATGCAACTTTTGGCGATGGCGGATACACGCGCGCGCTTCTTGAGGCGGCGGACTGTGTGGTGATCGCCGTTGACCGTGACCCCGATGCAATCGCGCGCGGCGCCGCGCTGGAACAGGAGTTTGGCGCGCGTTTGCAGCTTCGTATGGGCTGCTTTTCAGAAATTGAGAACCTTGCCGGACCCGATACCCGCCTTGACGGAATCGCCTTTGATCTTGGCGTTTGCTCAACCCAGCTTGATCAGGCTGAGCGCGGCTTTTCCTTCCGGCTGGACGGACCGCTGGATATGCGGATGTCAAAATCAGGCGAAAGCGCCGCCGATGTCGTAATGCAGCTGGATGAATTTGATCTGGCGAAAATTCTCTGGGAATATGGCGAAGAGCGCGCCTCGCGGCGGATTGCACGCGCTATCATTCGCGCCCGCCTTGAGGCCCCGATTACCACCACCGGCCAACTGGCCAAAATTATTCGCGCGGTTATGCCATCACAGCGCCCGGGCCAGATAGACCCGGCAACGCGAAGCTTTCAGGCCTTGCGGATTTACGTCAACCGCGAGTTGGGCGAAATCGAAGACGGGCTAGTCGCCGCCGAAGCAATGCTGAAACCCGGCGGTATTCTGGCTGTTGTGTCATTTCATTCTCTGGAAGACCGCATCGTAAAGCGGTTTCTGAGTAGCCGCAGTAGCGGTGCCACCCGCCCTTCGCGGCATCTTCCCGAAATCGAAGG
>JAACDV010000220.1 GCA_009936825.1 Bacteroidota bacterium
CTGAGACAGACCCATTGAACCTGAACCAGATCATACTGGCGGAGGAAAGCGGATACCGGCCAGCGCTCAGACAGCGTGAAAATATCCCGGCCAGTGCATCCATAGCCTTTCTTATCGCCCAATATGGCAATGATAGCCGCATTGGAGATAACTATGCGACCGAATAGCCTTAACCTTACGGCATTTCGCCGCGCTGCTGCGGCGGCGCTGATAACCTGCATGCTGGGCTTTGTTCCCGTTCATGCTCAGGCTGTCGAAAAGCCTGTTCTGACAATCTATACCTATGATTCTTTCGTGGCTGAATGGGGTCCGGGACCAGCTATTGAAAAGGCGTTTGAAGCCGCGTGTGCGTGCGATGTGAATTTCGTCGGGCTGGACAGCTCAATCGGCATTTTGGGCCGCGTTCAGCTGGAAGGAAGCGCATCAAAGGCCGATATTGTGCTTGGACTTGATACAAATCTAATGGCAACAGCGCTGGAAACCGGCCTTTTTGCTCCGCATAATGTGTCAATGTCCGGGCGTACTTCCCTTCCCGTAGCGTTTGATGATACGCATTTTGTTCCTTTTGACTGGGGGCATTTTGCGTTTGTTTACAATGCTGAAACAACCAAAGCTGTACCAACTTCTATGCAAGATCTGATTGATGCTCCGGATGATTTCCGCATTGTTATTCAGGACCCGCGGACTGCTACGCCCGGTCTTGGTTTGCTTTTGTGGGTGAAATCGGTTTACGGCGATGCCGCGCCGCAAGCATGGGCCAAGCTGGCCCCAAAGATTGTCACAGTAACCAAAGGATGGTGGGACGCCTATTCAATGTTCCTTGAAGGTGAGGCCGATATGGTGCTGTCCTATTCGACGTCGCCTGCCTATCACATTGTT
This sequence comes from Bacteroidota bacterium, assembly GCA_009936825.1. The sequence goes on from JAACDV010000220.1 coordinate 880, forward strand.
GCTGAAGGAACTGACAAATATAAGGCGGCTGCATTTGATGAGGGCCATTACATGCAGATTGAAGTTGCGGCAATGCTGAAAAATGCGCCACAGCCCGCTCTGGCAGCGAAATTCATGGATTTCATTCTTGATGAGGGGTTTCAGTCGGTGATTCCAACAACAAACTGGATGTATCCGGCGGGCACTACCGCCCTTCCCGAGGCGTTTGATGGGCTGATCACGCCGGCAAAGTCATTGCTGTTCTCGCCGCAGGACGTTGCCAGCAACAAAACTGCGTGGGTGTCTGAGTGGCATAATGCCCTTAGTAAATAGAGTCATTCTGGGCAATAGAGTCATTCTGGGCAGTAAATTCCACTTGGCCGGTAAAACCTAGTGTCCCGTAATCCGGCACCCTTTGGCAGCAGGGCTACACCGCATTGGCGTAAGCCTACACCGAAAACATCCGCCGGCATTATTATTGCTGGCGGATTGTTTGCCCTCGGTTTTGCTGCGCTTATTGCTTTGATGATGGCGGCTGGATCCGGGTCCACCGCCGCTGGGTCGGGCGCGGATGCTTATCTTACCCGGGTTACTATTTTCACATTTATGCAGGCCTTTCTTTCTGCGTTCCTAGCCCTGATCATTGCCCTTCCGGTTGCACGTTCATGCTGGCGTAGAACATCAGAATGGAACGCCCACCTGTTGATTTTATTTTCTTTTCTGCCAATTGTCCTTCCCACAACTGTTGCCGCAACCGGTCTGATTGGTGTTTGGGGCCAGTCTGGGTTGTTTTCTGGTTTTCTTGGTGCGATGGGGCTGCCAAAGTTGCCGCCGATCTATGGTCTTGGCGGGGTTTTGCTGGCCCATGTTTTTTTCAACGCTCCCCTGATGCTTCGCGTTCTAAGCGGGGTAATGGCCGGAATTCCTGTTTCACACTGGCGGCTTTCGGCTGAATGGGGGCTGGATGGTTGGCAGCGTTTTCGGCTGATTGAATGGCCGGCCTTGCGCCGGGTTATTCCGGGCTTGCTGGCGCTGATCTTTCTTTTATGTTTCACCTCATTCTCGCTGATCATGATTTTGGGTGGCGGGCCTTCTGTCACGACGCTTGAGGTCAATATTTATACCGCTTTGAGGTTTGAGTTTGATCTTGAAAAAGCTGGCAAACTTGCGCTTTTGCAGCTTGCCATCTGTGCGAGCGTGGTGGTGTGTCTGGCTAAATTAGGGGGGCCATCATGGGCTGCTGCCCCCTCTACCAAACGCCCGCATATTCGCCAGAAAGGAGAGGCAGAACGCCTCACCCGCTTCTTCGATGCGCTGATCCTCGGTCTGTTTATCATTCTGGTTGTGCTGCCAGTGATAGCGGTGGTCTGGCGGGGCATAAATGGTGAGATGGCAAAGATGCTCAGCTGGCCGCATTTTTACCGGGCCGCGATGAACTCTTTGCTGATTGCACTGGCATCTGGAACATTAGCGACAGGATTGGCACTGGTACTAGCGGCAACGCGGACGGCCCGGGCCAATGCCGGGCTGTCTGTCTGGGGTCTTGATGTTGCGATTTCACTGTATCTTGCCGTTTCGGCGATTGTCCTTGGTACCGGTTTTTTCATTTTGCTGCGCGGGTTTGCCGATATGTTTTTTCTGGCACCGGCGCTTGTTCTTCTGGCGAACATGTTGGTCGCCCTGCCCTTTGCCTACAGGGTGATTGAGGGGCGAATGGCAGCGCTGGCGGCAGCGCATGATAAACTGTGTGCGGGCCTGGGGGTTCGCGGGTGGCGGCGTTTCCGGTGGATAACCCTGCCGGCATTGGCGCCCGAGATAGGGTATGCAGCCGGCCTCAGCGCCGCCTTATCCCTTGGTGATATGACGGTGATTGCCCTTTTTGGCAGTCAGCAATTCCAAACCCTGCCGTGGCTGTTATATCAAACGATGTCGCGGTATCGGTCGGGTGAAGCGGCGTCGCTTGCGCTGTTGCTTTTGTGTCTTACTTTGCTGATCTTTGCTTTGCATGTTGGCGCTGCGCGGTGGCTGGCCCGCCGCCCCACCCCTTTATAAGAGACAATAATGCTCAAGATTGAAAACATCAATTTTACCCGACCCCAGAATAGGACCCAGAATCTGGTCTTTTCCTATGATTTCAGCCTGTCGGAAGGTGAAATTCTGGCGGTTCAGGGGCCGTCCGGCGTCGGTAAGACGACCCTGTTGGACCTGATTGCCGGATTTGAGGTGCCTGATAAGGGGATAATGAGCTGGAATGACAGTGATTTCACCGCCCTGCCCCCATGGGAGCGTCCGGTAACCACGGTTTTTCAGGCGGATAACCTGTTTTCCCATCTGACGTGCCGGCAGAATATTGCCATCGGGTTTACAAAATCGAGGTTTGTGAGTGAGGCCGAGATTGATGCCGGGTTTGAGCGGCTTGGCATTGCCGGACTTCAATCGTGCCTTCCAGACGAAATTTCAGGCGGCCAGCAGCAGCGCGTTGCTCTCGTCCGCGCCATGCTGCGTGATCGTCCGGTCTTGCTGCTGGATGAGAGTTTTAGCGCACTGGACTGGGAAAGCCGCTGTGGGTGTTTTGATGCGCTTACCGAAATGACGCAGAACCGGGCAATGTGTGTGGTGATCGTCAGCCACGATGAACGCGATGCCGAATATCTTGGATGCCGAACATTGCGCCTAACCCATTA
>JAACDV010000221.1 GCA_009936825.1 Bacteroidota bacterium
AATCAGGTCCGGGGCAATCAGATACCGGGCGACGGGTTTGGGGCGCGTTACTTTTTTCTCCGTTGATTATTCTCTTCGCGGCTTCGGCTACGGCGGCGCAATGGCTGCTGGTCCCTTTTGCCTTTGTCATGTTGTGGGAATTTTGCGCCATTTTGAAAGTGCAATACCCAGTGCGTTTTGTACTGGCCATGAATTTTTTACTTTTCAGCATTCCTGCGCCCATCTTTACCCAGATTGAGGCGTTGGCAGGCATGTCCTTGCAGCCGGTTTTATGGACGCTAGCGGGGATGATTGTGGTGTTTGTTGCCCTAAGCACTCTATCGAAGGGGGCGCAATCCAGATTATCAATCGTGTTTGTCATCTTGCTGATTGCCAGCGTTTTGGCGGCAAGAGGCCTGCTGGGTATGGAGGGCGGTCATCATATTGTGCTGATACTTGCTGGAATGGTGGCGGCCTGTGATATCATGGCCTATTTTGTGGGTCGCGGTATTGGCGGCGCGCGTCTGGCCCCTGCTATCAGTCCGAACAAAACGCGCTCAGGCGCCATTGGCGGTATTTTGGGTTCAATTGCGGCGGGGGGAGTGGTGATGTATTTTACCGAGATATCGCTGCTGGAAGTTGTTGTGGGCGGCGCGGTGATTGCAGTTCTGGCGCAGGTGGGGGATTTGGCCGAGTCGGCGCTGAAACGCGGCGCGGGGGTAAAGGATAGCGGGCGTATTATTCCGGGCCATGGCGGCTTTCTGGATAGATTTGACGGCTATCTTCTTACATTGCCTAGTGTCTATATTTACATGATGGCAGTGAGTGTTGGTATAGTTCGATAACCGCCCAACCCTTTCGGCTGGACGGCTTATCATATTCAAGGTGTGTGACCCAGAGTGGCAAAAAATCTTACAATTTTCGGGTCAACAGGGTCCATTGGTGATAGCACGCTTGACATCGTTGACGCTTGCCCGGACGCGTTTGAAGTTCACGCCCTTATCGCCGGAAGTAATTTTGCAAAACTGGCAGAACAGGCGCGCCGCTATCGCCCCGCAATTGTGGGGCTAGCCGATCCTGACCGGGCGCGTGAGCTTCGTGCGGCACTGGCGGGATTTGAGTGTAAAATTGCGATTGGCGCTGATGAATGCACTGCAATTGCAGATGATCCGGTTGATATAGTCATTGCTGGTATCGTTGGACTTGCCGGTCTGCCGTCGGTTTTACGCGCTGTTCAGGCAGGTCAGACAGTCGCACTTGCCAATAAGGAATCCCTTGTATCCGCAGGCGCGTTGGTGGCATCGGCGGCTAGGGCCAGCGGTTCACGCATTCTGCCCTTGGATAGCGAGCATAGTGCCGTCTTTCAATGTTGGCTGGGTTGGACCGGAAAACAGGCTAGCTGCGCCAAGAACGGCGATAATGCTGGCGCTGATGATGTGTATTCCAGTGTCCTTAAAGGCGCTGGCGATGCGGCCTCCATCCGGCATATTTGCCTTACGGCGTCGGGCGGTCCGTTTCGCACTTTGCCACTTGATCAATTCGCCAAGATAACGCCCGAAGCGGCGGTCCGTCATCCGAACTGGTCAATGGGCCGCAAAATCTCGGTGGATAGCGCGACGATGATGAATAAGGGGTTGGAGGTCATCGAGGCCGCTTGGCTGTTTGACCTTGAGGATAGGCAGATTGAAGTATTGGTCCATCCCCAGGTTGCCATTCATGGGATGGTTTATTTTAATGATGGCTCGGTGATCGGCCAGCTTGGTACGGCGGATATGAAAACGCCGATATCATATGCGCTGGCATGGCCCGGCCGATTGAATTGGCACCCTGAACCTTTGGATTTGGCGGCAATGGGCCGGCTTGACTTTGCTCCCGTTGATCTGGCGCGCTATCCTTGTTACGGCTTGGCCCGCGATGCGCTGGCTGCGGGCGGTGTTGCCTCGGCAGTCTTGAATGCTGCGAATGAAGTCGCGGTAGAAGCGTTTCTGGCAGGCAGAATACCGTTTACCGCGATTGCAGATATTGTCTCAAGCTGCCTTGATAGCGGGATTGAGGGTGATGTTGACAGTCTTGATTCTGTGTTGGAACTGGATTTTGCAGCGCGCCAACTTGCCGCTACCGCTTTTACTAAAATTGACGCATTCGTGTCTTAATCCATGCTATGAAGTCGGCCTAAATACGAATTAGGCCAAACACGAATTAGAAATATAGGACTAGGAGTCTGATCGAGTATGCCTGACCTTAGCGCTCTGCAGTTGATTATCGGTTTTCTGTTGTTGCTGACCCCAGTGGTGTTTTTTCATGAGCTTGGCCATTATTGGGCGGCACGGCGTGCCGGCGTTGTGGTAGAGGTGTTTTCTATTGGGTTTGGTCCCGAAATTTTTGGCTGGACATCAAAAACAACCGGAACGAGATGGCGTTTTGCGGCGGTTCCGCTTGGCGGATATGTGCGAATGCGCGGCGATGAAAATGCTGCCAGCCAGCCTGCTGCTGGTAGCGAGGCGGTCTCGGGCAGCTTTGCTGGGGCGAAACTTGGCTGGCGTA
>JAACDV010000032.1 GCA_009936825.1 Bacteroidota bacterium
AACAGATTGGCTAACCAACAGGGTAAGGGGCATGGATGATGCATATCAAATGGATATGATGCCCTAGGTTACTATAGCCGGGTTTGACCGCTGAGTTATGCCCTAGTCGGGAAGGAAGAAAAGATGCAGACCGATAAATTTACCGCGTTGGTGCGAAATGCCTTTATGGCGGCGCAGAATAATGCGCTGGCGGCTGATCATCAAAAAGTAACGGCAATGCATGTTTTGCGCGCTCTCCTGGACGACGAAAATGTAACCGCCCGCACCCTTATTGGTAGGTCAGGTGGAGATATTGGTGCACTGGAAGCCGGATTGCAAAAGTCACTAAAAGCCATTCCTGCGGTCACTGGCGCTGGGGCTGACCAATTGCAGTTGGACATGGATCTGGCGCGTGTCATGCAGGCCGGTGAGCAGGAATCAAAAAAGCTGAATGATTCATTTATGGCAGTGGATGCGCTGCTTATTGCCATGGCTAAAAGTAAGGGTGAGATCGGCAAGGTGATGCGCGGTGCCGGCATTGATGCGGCGCGTCTTTCCACCGCCGTTACCGACATGCGCAAAGGCCGGACCGCCGATAATGACGCCGCAGAAGAAAGCTATGAGGCGCTGGCCAAATTTACCACCGATGTGACCGATGCTGCACGTCGCGGTAAGCTGGATCCGGTGATCGGGCGCGAGGCTGAGGTGCGGCGCGCAATTCAAATTCTGGCTCGTCGAACCAAGAATAATCCGGTTTTGATTGGCCAGCCCGGAGTGGGTAAAACAGCCATTGCCGAAGGCCTGGCCCAGCGGATCGTGAATGGTGATGTGCCGCAAGCACTGGCTGAGAAATCACTTTTATCGCTGGATATGGGGGCGCTGGTCGCCGGCGCGAAATATCGCGGTGAATTCGAAGAACGCCTGAAAGCTGTGTTGAAGGAAGTTCAGGCGCGTGACGGCGAAGTGATCCTGTTTATTGATGAGATGCACCAGCTGGTTGGCGCGGGTAAAAGCGAGGGTGCGATGGATGCATCCAACCTGCTCAAACCGACTCTGGCGCGCGGTGAGCTGCGGTGTATCGGGGCTACTACGCTGGATGAGTATCGCCAATATGTTGAAAAAGACGCGGCCCTGACCCGCCGTTTTCAGCCGGTTTTTGTTGATGAGCCGAGTGTCGAGGATACGATCTTTGTGCTTCGCGGTCTGAAAGAAAAATACGAACTTCATCATGGTGTTCGCATTACCGATGATGCGCTGATCGCCGCGGCACGGCTGTCTTACCGGTATATAAGCGAGCGATTTCTGCCGGACAAAGCCATTGATGTGATGGATGAGGCGGCCAGCCATCTTCGTATTCAGTCGGACAGCAAACCTGCCGATCTGGACACTACTGATCGCGCCATCATCCAGTTGAAAATTGAGCAGGCGGCCCTGCAAAAAGAAAGCGCAGACAGCGCCGGCAAACGCCTTGATGCCATCGCCGATGACCTGACCGAGCTTGAAGCAAAGTCGGCGGAACTGACGGCGAATTGGGATGCGGTTAAAGCGCAAATGGCCGAGGTTGGTGGATTGCAACAGGCGCTTGAAGATTCGCGGCATGAACTGGAAGTTGCCCAGCGTGAGGGCCGTCTTGAAGAGGCCGCCGAGTTGACATATTCACGCCTGCCGTCGATCGAACAACAGCTTAATGCGGCGAAAGCGGCGGTGTCGGAATCCGATCTTGTCGATGAGGAGGTCACCGCTGCCCAGATCGCTGCGGTAATCAGCAGTTGGACCGGTATTCCGGTGGATAAAATGCTGGAGGGTGAGCGTGAAAAACTGCTGGCTATGGAAGCCGCTATCGGCAAACGCCTGATTGGTCAGGACGAGGCGGTACACGCAATTGCCAACGCTACCCGCCGGTCCAGAGCCGGTCTGTCGGATCCGAACCAGCCGATGGGAAGCTTTCTTATGCTGGGGCCAACAGGTGTTGGCAAAACGGAAATGGCCAAGGCGTTGGCGAATTTTCTGTTCGATAATGACAATGCCATTCTGCGGATTGATATGTCGGAATATATGGAAAAACATGCAGTCGCACGGCTGATCGGCGCTCCTCCGGGCTATGTCGGGTATGAGGAAGGCGGCGCGCTCACCGAAGCTGTCCGCCGCCGGCCTTATCAGGTGGTGCTGTTTGACGAGATCGAAAAAGCGCATCCCGATATTTTCAACATTCTGTTGCAGGTGCTAGATGAAGGTCATCTGACTGACGGTCAGGGGCGTCAGGTGAATTTTGCCAATACGATTGTTTTACTGACGTCAAATATTGGTGCTGAGCATCTGCTTGCCCTTAGCGATGATCAGGAAAGTGAGGCGGCCCGCGATGATGTGATGAGCGAAGTTCACGCCAGCTTCCGTCCAGAATTTTTGAATCGCCTCGATGAAATCTTATTGTTTAATCGTCTTTCTCAAAGTCATATGGGGGCTATCGTCGGCATTCAGTTTGCCCGCCTTCAGGAACGGGTGAGCGAGCGCGGCATCACTTTGAGGTTGAGTGATGACGCCAGCGAATGGCTGGCACTTCGGGGCTATGATGCACAGTACGGTGCCCGCCCCTTGCAGCGGGTGATCCAGAACACGGTTCAAAATCCGCTTGCTGAGGGGATTCTTGAAGGCCGATTTGGCGATGGTGACTATGTTGAAGTCCGCGTCGATCCGGCAGAAGGAAAGCTGATTTTCGGCGTTGGTAGTGCCAGCAAAACAGGCGAGTTAAAAGGCGGATTAACTACCAGCGCCGCTGATGTTGCCGGAAATGCCTAAGCCGCTGGAACCGTGCGCCCTATCGCCTGAAAGCCGCTGCCTAACCGATATTAACCTTTCGCAGATAGGGTATATTGCTTTGAATGCTCCAAAGGTTTTAGTCGCCTCCGCATCGCTAAAGGCGGCTGGAATAATCACATCTTGGCCAAGTTGCCAGTCTGCCGGAGTAGCCACGCTTTTCATCGCAGACAGTTGAAGCGCATCCAAAGCTCTTAAAACTTCGGCAAAATTTCTTCCCACAGTCATTGGGTAGGTCATCGACAATTTTACCTTTTTGTCCGCCCCGATAATAAAGACTGATCTGACGGTGGCCGTGTCATTAGGAGTTCTTCCGTCGGGTAAATATGCTTCACTGGGCAACATATCAAAAGCCTTGGAAATGACCAGATTCTCGTCAGCGATGATGGGGAAATTAGGCTTGTGATTGCCGACTGTCTCAATATCCTTTTTCCATTTTTTATGATCTTCAACACCGTCAACCGAAACACCAATAACCTTGGTATTTCTTTTTGCCCACTCGTGCTCCAGTTTTGCGACAGCGCTAAATTCGGTTGTGCATACCGGCGTAAAATCTTTTGGGTGCGAGAATAAAATCGCCCATGAATCACCAATCCATTCATGGAGACCAAAATCGCCTTGGTCGGTCTGCACGTGAATGTCAGGGATCGTATCGTTAATTCTGATGCTCATTTTATCGCCCTCGGTTTGTTTTGAAATCCGGTTACTGATAGGGAAGATAGTGCAATATATTTTTGTGAAATAAATAATATTCGGATAAAAATAAAAAATTATTTACAGCGAATACCATAGATAAAAATATATTCTATTTTTTCGCTTCGATGGGTTCTTAATTTTCCTGATATAGATCCCCCAATACCAGTGCCCCCCAAGCATGAGCCTAGGCCTCAACAACAATAAGAGTTGATAAATTTGGGAAATAATGATGACAAAAATGACAAAGAAAGTAAAAAGTCGCCCATGAGGACAATTGCCAGAGGTTTATGGATTAGCTGTCATTCTTGTTATTTGTGTCATTAGTGTCATTGGTGTCATTGGTGTCACTGGTGTCAGGGGGGGGACGGGTAACGTTCATTGATGACACTAAGGCCACGGCTGGACCCATTTTTTTTATCTACGCTAAATCATATTCTCAGCAAGAATGAGGTGGTTTTTTTTCAATTCATCAAAAAGATTCTCTTCAAATGAAGACAATGGCCTCTTCATGTTTTCTGGAGGTGAAATAGCTATTTGAGAGGGCTGAGTATGCTTTGCCCCAAACCTAAACATTTCCACTATAATTGGGATCAAGTCTATCCCCTTAGAAGTCAGAGAATAAATTTTACGTTGCGAGTGCGTTGGATCGTCAAAGGCGCACAGCAACTCAAGGTCGCACATTCGTTTCAACCGTTTCGCCAAAGTGGCGGACGAAATATTTTCATTATTGTTAATCAAAATCGAATTAAAGGTTCTTCGGTTACAAAAAACAATATCTCGAAGAATAATCACTGACCAATGATCTGCAATCACCTCGCCACCAGAGGAAATTGGACAATAATTTTTGGCCTTGGATATTTTATTTAATCTAATCATCTGGTTCATAGTTTTCTCTCAAATCCAAACTGACGATAAAGAACATGCAATAAAACTTATCTAAACCTTGCTAAAGTTAAAAGTAGTTTTCATCAAACTATGGTTTTTCTCTAACGTGACTGCTTTACTGAATTTTTCCTGACTAACAATGGAGAGCAAAATGTATGTCACTTTTACCGATTGGGATTTTGACGGAAATGTTGAGAATGCAATCAAGAATTTAGAAGGCTTCTGGCCTACGATGAAAGATGCTGGAGCTGTAAGCACTCGTGCAACAATCACTAGCCCAACAACAATCAGGACAATGACTATATGGAATAGTGAAGCAGATGTTGACGCAAACATTGACAAAATAAGAGCTGCGGCTGGGTCCGCTGTTGGCATGTCCGTGACTGGCGGCATGCGCGGCGATCTTGCAACTGAGCTAGGCTAACTAATCCCCTTGAGGTTAATTCACCTCAAGGGAATTTCCATGAATCTTGACTACTAATCAATTCGAGGAAAATTATGAGTTTTAACGTTGGTCATACAACCTTTAGTTTTATAATGCGCGTCGGATGCAGACGCAGCTGCGGTTGATGAACTTTTTGCATCTCATGCGGCATGAATGCAGAAAACACACTCTGTTATTGAGGAAGAAGGCAAGCTCCATACCCTTGAATATTATGTATCAAAAGCCTCTGGGCTTAATGATATGATGGATCCATCTAAAGGCACCACTGGCCATGTAGTGTATGCAGTGAGCGAAGTTCACAAGGATGATGAGCATTTTGGCAAGCACGTTGAATTAGGACAAAGTTGGGCCGTATCAATGAGTTCTTTGGATTATTTGAAAAGTACAACCCATTAGTCACAATGGCGGGAAGAGTTGTTGCAAAGCTCTAATAACAGAAAAAATTAGATCATACCTATAGGTTGTCTTGAATCAGAACTGTCATCATTAGGAAAATATGTCTTTGCAAAAACATTGGAACAATCAAACCCTTCTTCTGGGATTGCTAGATTTATAATGGCTCTAACAGAGGCAAAGACAAGTTTGACAGTCTTTATGCCCATAATTTTTTCAATACACCAGTCACGGAACTTGGCAGCTAGACACAAGGTTGCATCATCTGCCGCGTCACTGGCTCTGACCACTTGAATAGCTGGTATATCCATGTTCTGCAGCCTTAGGCCAAGCCAGTAATCTTCAAGGCGTTGGTTTATTGATTTGCTAACACGGACAGCAGCAGAGGCTGACTTAGTCTTCAGGCTGAAACACAGCCTTTTAAGATCATAGAGGGACGTTAAATCGTGAGGCACACGCCTGACATAATAATAAACACCATCACGATAAAGCACGTGATTCGTTTCTCATTTTGTTGCACACCAATCGCCATGCAGACGCATGAAGTCAGGAACCTCAATTGGTAACATGAAACGTGATTAAGAGGATGGTGCTGCCAGCGTGATTCGAACACGCGACCTCACCCTTACCAAGGGTGCGCTCTACCGCTGGAGCTATGGCAGCACTAAACCGTGGTTTACAATAGGGTGTAATACTTTGCAAGAAAGTTTGAAATTGTCTGCGGGCGTCGCATTTCTCAGGCTAGTATGGCCCGGATAAGTTTTGGTATTAAGTGGAATTAATTTTATGCGCAATTTAATTTTTGCCGTCATAATTCTAGCAATTCCTTTTTTAAATTATGTATATCCTTTGAATATCCTTGCTCACCTGCTTTTTGAAGCCAAACTGGTCGAGCCGCTGTCAATCATCCCAACCCTAATCGTTGCCTTGATTGTTTTTGCGTATTTCCGAACACATTCGACATCACCATTATTGAAGGGATTTTGTTATTACGGAATGGGGATGGGCTTTCTTGGGTTTTTTATATTTAACCTTGGACTAATAGCCTCTCTGGCCGTTCCAGAATTCACCTTTGAAATCGGCCTGATCTGCCTCGTTGTTTCTGTGTTTGTCTGTGTCAGAAGCCTTCAAAATGGACAAAGCATCCACGTTAAAAAGATTCAGATCACCTCCCCAAAAATCAAAGATCACCTCAATCTAATTTTTATTAGCGATGTTCATTTAGGGTCTAACCCAAGACAGCATTTGGAAAGAATATGCAGAGAAATACAAGGGTTGGAATATGACTATCTCTTGATTGGTGGTGATTTGTTTGATTCCACCTCTTTCGTAGCACAGGATTTGACGCCGCTAAAAGCTATTGAGAAACCAATTCTGTTCGTAACAGGAAACCATGAATATTACGTTAGAAGCCATGAAGACAAGCTTGCCGATCTAACAAACTATAATATGACTGTCCTGAATAACGAGTCGGTGCAATTTGATCGGCTGAACATAATTGGCGTTAGCGATAATCAATCCCCTAAAACGCAATCGGAAATTGCGCGGGGGCTGGTCATTCAGGACGCGTTCAATTTACTGCTAGTACATCAACCATCCATATGGGAAACCATACCGGAAAACACGGATTTAATGCTTTCAGGACATACGCATAACGGCCAGATATTTCCGTTCAATTTTCTGGTACGGCTGCAGTTCAAAACTGTCTATGGCCTTTATAAACGGCTCAACTCAACTTTGTATGTCTCATCTGGAAGCGGCACGTGGGGCCCAAGAATGAGGCTTGGTACAAAGAATGAAATTGTCCAGATTTCCCTTTCACCTTGAGCGGCTATTTACTGCTCCGACGGCTCGGTTTTTCCCTAGTCAACGCCCTTGCAATCGTTAAATCATTAACCTACCTTAAGAGTTCAGAGGGTAAAAATTTAAACCCGATACAGACCGCAATAGTGCTATTTGTTTGACTTATCAAAGGAGGGTGTAGAGATGAATATGGGACTGGCACCGCGTCCGGCTAACGAAGATTTGCGTGCGCAAACGGTTATCAAGACCGGTTTGATAGATGCCCCCAACCCGGACCTTTTTCAAATTTATTGCGATCTGGCTAAAGATATTACTGGCTTTGCAACTGCGAGTTTCAGTCTTTATGACGGCGAAATGAAATGCGCGATCGCCGAGGCAGGATCGGATGATTTTGTTGTTGGTTCAAAATCTGAACGTTCGGAATGGAATATCTGCTCCTATGTTTTGCTGGAGACAGAACCGCTTATCATGGAGGATATTAAAAAAGATCCGAAATGGCAGCATCATCCGAATATGGTCGATTTGGAAGTAGGGCCAGCTTATGCCGGATTTCCGGTGATTAACGGTGATAATTTTGCTCTTGGCACCTTATGCATGCTCAATCCGACGCCGAAGAAGGTGAATAATGATCAGATTATGTCGATCAAAAAGATCACCAAAAGCATTGCCCATTTGCTTGATCTGCAACTCCAGCAAAAGGAATTGACGTCGCAGCGCATGCTTGAAGCGCTGATGCAGTTTCAGCGGGAGTGTCCAGCGCTCGATCTTCATGATTTTCGCACTTACATATCGCTTTGCTCCGAAATGCGGGTCAATGCGGATGATTCAGCGGGCATTATCGAAGAGGGTTTGGTGGAGCAGCAAGGCTCTGGAGAAATTGTCTTAACCGAGGCTGGCCGCCTGCTTCAGGTAGAGATGAAATTGCAACAAAAGCCGGTTCGCCGAATCAAAATGGACGGTAGCCAAGCCGATGCCATGATTGATGAAATGTTTGCGGAGATTGAATAGCCATGTACGCCAAAATTTATAATTTCAAGTTCACCGGCGTTGCTGAAGCTAAAGTTGCCGCGTCCTTTTGTGCAGATGCCTTTGGTAAAATGATCGCTACAAACAACATGCGGTCTCTCAATATTTCAATCGGGAAATGCGGTAGTCTGTCGATCCAGACCAAGTTTGAGAATGGTGCCGATTTGAAGGATTTTGAGGGCTGTGCCGGCGCGATCTTCAAGGATTTGAAAGAATCCTTCATCTATAAAGAAGATGGGTATGCGGGCGTTTATGTTTTTAATTATGAGGCAGAGGCCATCGCTAGCGAATTGATAGCTGGGTAAAGTACCTCCAGCCTAGCTATCCGTAGCTGGGCTGGGGAAATCCTCATAGTTAACAAAGATCCCGGCAACCTTATAGCGAGCAAATGGATCGGATTTATTCCAATCCGCCGGCATTTCATATCGCAAACCTACATCTCTAAGCTTCTTATGTTCCTCTTCTGTTACACGACATACTCGATATAATTTTTGGAGTATGTCACGCACGTTATGTTTATTCGGTGCTTCTAGTTCCAAGAGTAAATCTATAATCACTTTGATTGGCACAGCATGTTCCACGTTTGTTTTGCCATGGTCTTCTTGTGCAGATATTGATTTCGGAATTTTATCCTTTTGATTGATTCCGCTGAGTCTCATTTCTTTGTTTTGCCAGTACTGATCTAATGCCGTTTTAAGATTTCTTCTGCTTTCATTTTTAGTAAACCCAAACGCGATTGCCTCATGGGTTTGTTTTAACGCAAAAAGAATAAAATCGATATTACCCTTTTCCGCTTTGGTTGAGGTCTCCGAATTTTTCTTTACCATGTTGATTCCCCCTTCATAATCGCAGCAGTAGCTTCACCAGTCTTTGTACGTTCCGGCTGAATAGCTTGTCGGTAAAAAATGCTCCGGCCGCGCGCTTGCTGGCATCGCCATAAGTCGGATAGGGCGCAATCATGCTTGCAAGCTTGGCTATTTTGGCTTTGCCGCTGATTGCCAGCGCCCATGTCAGGATCATCTCGCCAGCGTTCGGTGCCATTATCGTCGCGCCAATGATGCGTCCGTTCTGATGGGCAATAATTTTCACTATGCCTTCGGTGCGACGCTCAGCCACCGCGCGGTCGTTCAGCGTTAAAGGAACTTTGTTCACGCGGATGTTTTTCGCCCCCCACATGTCACCCGCCGCAGCCTCACCAAGGCCGACATGCGCTAGTTCAGGATCGGTAAAAGTCACCCACGGGGTCAAACTGTCATCGACCTTGGCGGGAAGACGAAACAGCATGTTGCGAAGGACGATGCCTGCATGATACCCGGCGATATGGGTGAATTGCGCCCGTCCGGTCACGTCGCCAATGGCAAAAACGCGCTTGTCATTGGTTCGTAACCGCTGGTCGGTGATTATGCCGTTGGACCGCGTTCGAATGCCGGCCGCCTCCAGCCCCAGATTTTCAATTACCGGCTGCCGCCCGGCTGCCGCCAAAAGATGACTTGCATGCAGAATACGATCATCCGTTAGTTTAACTTCGATGACACCCGCGCCAGCTTTGCCGGCGCCCACACGGGCAACACCAACCCCCTCAATCATCTCCACACCCTCATCGCGTAGGCGTGATTTCAGGAAGCCGGCCACCTCTGGATCGTCACGACCCAGAATTGAAAATGCTTCAACAATTGTCACCTTACATCCGAGCCGTCGGTGAGCCTGTGCCATTTCGACGCCGATAGGCCCGCCGCCAATAATAACAAGATGATCAGGTTTTTCGAGATCGGCAAAGATGGACTCGTTGGTGTGAACTTGCACGCCATCCAGACCCGGAATAGGAGGCAACACCGGTTTTGATCCGGTGGCGATGACAAAGAATTTCGCCCGTACTTCATAATTTTCAGATTGCACAATGCGGGGCGCAGTAAAGGCGGCTCTCTCTTCGATGACGGTCACGCCTAGCTCGGTAAAACGCGCCACCGAGTCATGCGGCGCGATTTCTGCGATAACATCGGCAACATGTGCTTTTACCGCGGCAAAATCTACCCGCGCCTCACCGCCATAAATCCCCATATCAGGATTGCCCGCTGCATTATGCGCCGCCTTGGCCGCAGCCAACAGCGCTTTTGAGGGAACGCACCCACTATTCAGGCAATCGCCGCCCATGCGTTCGGCTTCAAACAGAACAACCTGCGCGCCCATTTGCGCGGCACCAGCGGCAATGTTCAGGCCGCCAGACCCGGCCCCGATAACGCAAATGTCAGTGGTGATTTTCTTCATTTTTTGCCCCTGCCCTTAATCTTGCGCTTAATGATAGGCCAAATGACAGGCCAAATGACAGGCAGTAGGGCCAAAAACCCCAACGCCGCCAAAGGGCCCAGAATGGCAGGTGATGTCAGCACCTTCAAATCCGGGAAATGCCCCGCCGCCAGTACCGGGTTAAGGCTCCGTCCGACAGCGACAAACACCGTTGATCCGGGTATAATTCCGATAAATGTAGCTAGAAAAAAGGCGCTAAAGGACATGCGGGTCAATGCTGGAATGATGTTGATCACCCAGAACGGCGCTGCTGGAATTAACCGCAGTGCCAAAAGATATGAAAAAGCATTTTGGGTGAATCCGTCTTCAAGTCGCGCCAGAAATGCACCGGCACGCACGCGGGCCAGATCGGCAAATGCAGTTCGTGCGGCGATGAACACAATTCCAGCCCCTACAGTTGCCCCGCTAACCACCAATATAATAGCGAGCCAGCCGAAAATGGCCCCTCCAGTCAAAGTCAGCAGTAGGCTAATCGGCAACGAAAATGCAACCGCAATGGCGTAACCTGCCATGAAGCACAGACTGGCGGTAAGCAGATTGGCGTCAGCATAGGCTTTGATGGCGGTGTAATTTTCGCTGATGACGGCCCAGCCAATCTTCTGATCTGCGCCGCTGGCAAAAAACACCGCTAAACCCACCAGCAGAAAGACCGGCAACCACCACCGCTTCAGCCGTGACCCAGACCATTTCGACGGGCCCGGTGATCCGGCGGGGTGAACGTCATTATCAGGTGATTTAGGCATTGTTAAATTTCTCCAGCGGTCTGACTTGGTCTGGTGCCTGCTTGGTAAGAGGCACTGTACTCGCAGCAATGGTTTGCCACAATATTTCCTCAATGTCGGATCATCCTGATGGTGGTTTTGGTGATGGACTTCGGATTCGTGATCAATAGAAGGGCCTCAAAAGGGGCCTCTTTAACACCAACGCAATTTTTCGGCTGACCCGATTCGCCGATCCGGTTATACAGGGTTCCAATCGGCAACCGCCCAACGAGGAGGACGTCCCGCGTGGCAAATGAAAAGCAGGATCGTGAGGCACGGCTTGCCGAAGCACTGCGCCAGAATTTGCACCGGCGCAAAGCACAGTCACGCGCGCGAAAACTCCCAACATCGACGACATCAGCATCTGCTGCAGACTTGTCCAATACCCCTGAAGATACCCGCCAGCAATCAAACGAGGAAAATGATGGATAGGCTGAAAATTGAAGGCGGCGTACCGCTGGCTGGCGATATTATCGTTAGCGGTGCAAAAAATGCTGCATTGCCGCTTATGGCCGCTGGCCTCGTAACGCAGGGCACTTTACGATTGGAAAATGTCCCGCTTCTTGTTGATACAACATCGATGGAAGCGTTGCTGGCCAACCACGGGATCGGTGTTCAGCGTCAAGGCGAGACCGTCACCATAGGAGGAGAGGTATCGAACTTTGATGCACCCTATGATCTTGTGCGAAAGATGCGCGCATCAATCCTGATTCTTGGCCCGTTGTTGGCGCGTTATGGACAGGCGCGGGTATCGCTGCCCGGGGGGTGCGCCATTGGCACGCGTCCCGTTGACTTGCACATCCGGGCGATGCAGGGCCTTGGTGCGGTGGTTGAACTTGCCGATGGATATATTCAAGCGCGCGCCCCTGGCGGGCTGAAGGGAGGGCGTGTTGTTTTTCCTATGGTGTCAGTGGGTGCTACCGAAAATGCGCTAATCGCCGCCAGTCTCGCCAAAGGAACGTCGGAGCTGGTGAATGTTGCGCGCGAACCGGAAATTATTGACTTAGCTGAATGTCTGAATGCGATGGGTGCGCGCATTACCGGACATGGAGGCGATACCATCACGATCGAAGGGGTGGATAAGCTTGGCGATGCGACGCATAGAGTAATTCCTGACCGGATCGAAGCTGGCACCTGGGCGATTGCGGCAGCAATCACCGGTGGAGCGCTGACTTTGAAGGGGGCAAATCCGCGTCATCTTGATGCCTTGCTAGGGGTGCTGATGGATGCCGGAGTGACCGTCGATGAAAAAAGCGACGGGCTTTACATTGCCGCTAATCAAAGGCTTCGTTCGGTCGATATTAGCACCGACCCGTTCCCCGGTTTTCCAACCGACCTTCAGGCGCAGTTCATGGCGCTGATGTGTTTTGCTGAAGGGGCGTCGCGGATCAGCGAAACGGTGTTTGAAAACCGCTTTATGCATGTTCCAGAATTGTTACGAATGGGCGCTGATATTCAAGTTGACGGCGGGGTTGCGCTGGTTCGGGGACACCAGAATCTGACCGCTGCCCCGGTTATGGCAACCGATCTTCGCGCTTCGGTATCGCTGGTGCTAGCGGCACTGGCAACGCCCGGCATATCCGAAGTCAGCCGTATTTATCACCTTGATCGCGGATATTCCGACTTGGAGGCCAAGTTGGGTGCGTGTGGTGCCCGCATTCAGCGTGTTGGAGAAACTGATGGGTGATCTTGAAAATGAGGGGGCAGGCCAGCTTCGTTTGCTGGCACGCGAACGCGGCGATATTGAGGTGCTGTCAGCGTTACTGCAAGACGCGATTATCCTTGTCGAGGACATGGTTTTTGAGCGCGAAAGCAAACGGTTCATCATTGTTGCCAACCGGTGCTGTTGGGACTTGTCCCCTGTTGAGGGGGTGACAACCCAGACTGGCGGTCCGGTTTTTCAGCGCAGGTTATGCGGGGTCCAATTCGCCGCGGTGAAGAGGGTACGCCAGACCGGACTTCCGGTTGATAGACGCTCCGGTTTTCTAAATCTCCTGGCAATCACCACTCCCGATTTGGATTCGGATACTGATCCGGCCCTGCTGATTGATTTGCTGTTTTCCGGTGGGGCGTCGGTACGCCTTGAGATGGATGAAATTCATGTGCAGGTTGAAGACATCGACGCTCCGCAACCAACCGGCAATCAGCCGGTGCATGAGATTACCGATAAGGAATCTTGACGCCCGGGAATCCTGACGCCCGGAATACCTAAAGTTGTTTTCGGTTAAATGATCTTGCCTGAGGGTGAATATTGATTTCTAACGGGTTTTGGCGTTAAACCATGATTGGCCTCATGATAGAGACCAAGAGAGAGTCTATTGGGTTTCCAAAACGCATGGAATCACATAATTTTTGAGCCCATATCGTGGGATGATATTTTTTCGGATATGGCAAAAAGGCAGTATCATGGCGGCAAGACTTTACGATCAGCAAACAGACTTTCAGGTGAAGTTTGACGCTTTGCTATCGACCAAGCGTGAGGCCAATACAGATGTTGCCGACGCCGCCTCGGACATCATTGCCGATGTGCGGGCACGGGGCGATGCCGCGCTTCTGCAGCTGACTCAGCGGTTTGACGGTGCGGCCCCCGATAGTGTAGCCGATCTGGCGGTCAGCTGCGATCAGATTGATGCGGCGCTTGACGGGTTAACTCCCCAGCTCCGCGATGCGCTGGAGACGGCAGCATCGCGCATTCGCAGCTTTCATGAGCGCCAACTTCCCCAAGGGTTGGACTATAGCGATGCTGACGGCGTTGCCCTTGGTATGCGGTATTCACCCGTGGATGGCGCGGGTCTGTATGTTCCGGGCGGCAAGGCTGCTTATCCGTCTTCGGTTTTGATGAATGCGATACCGGCGGCTGTGGCGGGTGTTGGTCGGCGGGTGATCGTTGTGCCTTCACCGAACGGGTTTGTCAGTCCGATGGTGCTGGCGGCAGCTGGCATTGCGGGCGTTGACGAAATCTGGCGTATCGGCGGCGCGCAGGCGATTGCCGCGCTGGCTTATGGCACCGAAACGATTGCGCCAGTTGATAAAATCGTAGGGCCTGGCAATGCCTATGTGGCGGCTGCAAAGCGGCAGGTCTTTGGCGTTGTGGGTATTGATTCGATTGCCGGGCCGTCTGAAATTCTGGTGGTTGCGGACAAGGATAATGATCCGGCATGGATTGCTGTTGATCTGCTATCGCAGGCCGAGCATGACGAAGCTGCGCAATCGATTTTGATTACCGATGATGCCGATTTTGCCGATGCGGTTGACGCGGAGGTTGAGAGGATTCTTGTAACGCTGGATCGCGAGACAGTGGCCCGCCAGTCATGGCAGGACAATGGAGCGATCATCACCGTCGATAAAATGGAGGATATGCCCGCGCTCGCCAACCGGATTGCCGCAGAACATCTGGAACTGGCAGTTGCCGAACCGCGCCAGTGGCTGAACAAAATACGGCATGCTGGCGCAGTGTTTCTTGGTCGCTATACGCCAGAAGCGATTGGCGATTATGTGGCCGGCCCTAACCATGTTTTGCCAACGGCGCGCACGGCGAAATTCTCGTCTGGGCTTGGTGTTGTTGATTTCATGAAACGCACAACCACCGTTGAATGCGATGCCGATAGTTTTGGGCGAATTGCCCCGGCAGGAATTGCGCTTGCCAATGCTGAAGGTCTTGGAGCGCACGCCCTGTCTATGTCCATCCGAAGCAATGGTCCAGAATCCGGCGCTATAGAACCTGATACTAGGGAATCCGATGGCAGATGATAGCCACAATCAGGATGCCAAAAGCGACCGTCTCGTCAAATTAGAACTTGATGAGATCAATGCACCGCGCCGCTCAGCAGAAGCCGAGCATGAGCGGGCTATCGCGATTTATGATCTTCTGGACGATAACCAGTTTGCTCTCCTCGATGTATCGGGCCAGGCGCTGTCCGGGCCGTTTCATCTGTATTTACGCGCCGAGGGTCGGCATATCCGGTTTGATGTAAGAGATGGTGAAGACCGCAAATTGGGTCAGTTTTACATGGCGTTAGGCCCGCTTCGCCGGGTGATGCGGGACTATTTTCAGGTTTGCGATTCTTATTATGAGGCCATCCGGACGAAATCACCTTCCCAGATCCAAGCGATCGATATGGGGCGCCGGGCGCTGCATAATGAAGGCTCAGAGATTTTGCAATCCCGATTGAATGGCAAGGTTGAGACCGATGATCTGACAGCCCGCCGATTGTTCACTCTGATTTGCGTGTTGCAGTCAAAATGATGTTTTTCAAAACCGATGGTCTCGCAAAAATGGAAATTAGGTGAAAGGCTGTACAGATGAATGAAGCTTCAGACATTGTTCCAGCCAAAGATGTTGGCTCGATCCTGTTTGCCTGCAACATTAACGCGGTCAGATCAGCGATGGCCGAGGCAATGATAAAAGTGCGGTTTCCAGGGCAGATTTTTACCGATTCATGCGGGGTGGACCCCGGCCAGCCCGACGGGTTTGCAATCGCGGTGATGAAAGAAATTGGTATCGACCTCAGCCAGCACACCCCGAAAGGTTTTGATGATCTCGACTGTGATTTTTATGATGTCATTATTTCATTCTCACCCGAAGCGGATGCAAGGGCGCAGGAATTAACGCGTAACATTGACTGTGAGACGCAATATTGGCCGGTGGATAATCTTGCTGGATTGCAAGGATCGCGTGAGGAACGGCTTCGTGCCTACCGCTCAGTTCGTGATGATATTACAGCAAAGTTGAACGCCTATCTTCCCGGCCAAGAACCCCACTAAGAATTTTCGCATATATCCAACTGCGCATCTGATCTCAGATTCTGCTCATAAAACTGATTTTGTGAGTAACATTTTACCTTTAAGGGGCCGAACACTGCCTTTGACGACGATTAACTAGGTGAAAGTTAAGGCGAAGCTTGACCTTTTGCGGTTTTTTAGCCATTTCTATGGCTCGCAACGAAAGGCGGAAGGGTTTTCATGGCCAAAGAAGGCGTAATCGAATTTTCAGGCACGGTAGCTGAGCTGCTCCCGAATGCTATGTTTCGGGTCAAGCTCGACAATGATCACGAGGTGCTTGCACACACCAGCGGAAAGATGCGGAAAAACCGCATTCGTATTCTGGCTGGTGATCGGGTTAATGTTGAAATGACTCCCTATGATCTGACCAAGGGCCGGATCACTTTCCGGTTCAAATAAATTTGGATACGGATCAATTTCCTGTTTGATCAGCCTCCAGATGAGGGTTAGGGCCTATCTAACCGGCGCGGTGGACGGGCCGCCATGCAGCTTGTTTAAT
>JAACDV010000033.1 GCA_009936825.1 Bacteroidota bacterium
GGGCCTAGGCTATATTTCAGGCTTTAGCCGAAAATTAGCTTCTATATCCGGTCGGATTTTTGGTCCGCCAACGCCATATATCGGCGCGCATATCATCAAGGTCCAATTTCGTTTCCCAGCCCAGAGATTTATTAGCCTTGCCCGGGTCGGCATAACTCATCGCAATATCACCTGAGCGGCGCGGCGCAATCTCATAAGGAACAGGTTTACCGCTGGCTGTCTCAAACGCCTGCACCACTTCTAGAACTGAATAGCCTTTGCCTGATCCCAAATTGAATATATGCACGCCGTGATTGCTATCGAGAAAATCTAGCGCTGCCAAATGCCCCAAAGACAGATCCGATATATGGATGTAATCACGAACGCCGGTACCGTCCGGCGTAGCGTAATCATCCCCGAAAATCGCCAGCTTATCGCGATTACCAACAGCAACATCAGCGATATAGGGCATCAGATTATTTGGTATGCCAAGCGGGTCCTCACCTATTTCCCCAGAACTATGCGCTCCGACCGGATTGAAATATCGCAACAATGCTGCGGAACGGCTAGGCTCAACAGCCACCCAATCCTCGATAATATTTTCCACAATTGCTTTGGTACGCCCATATACGTTGGTTGGTTTAACCGGATGGGCCTCGTCATAGGGAAGATAATGCGGCTCGCCATAAACCGTTGCCGAGGATGAAAAAATGATCATCTTGCACCCCGACACATCCATCGCCTTCAACAAGTTTATCGCGCCTGAAACATTCTCACCGTAATAGCGCAAAGGCTGATCCTGAGACTCGCCGACAGCTTTTAGGCCTGCGCAATGGATCACACAATCGGGCCTGAACTCTTGAAACAACGAGGTGACGCCAGCCAGATTGCAAACATCTTCAGTGGCGATTTCAAAATTTCCGTTCGATAGCGAGCGGGCGCGTACAAGGCTAGTCGGCGAGGTGGTCGAAAAATTATCCAGCACCAGAACGTCATGCTGTTGGGCAATCAGATCGAGCAAAACATGGCTGCCTACAAATCCGGCACCGCCTGTCACACATACCCGCATTATTCAGCCTCTTTTGATTCACGATGCCGTCAGTACAACGCATTTAGTCGATATGGAATAAATCTCTGCTAAAAACCTTATCACTGACATCGGCTATTTCATCGGTGATACGGTTGGCTAGGATAATATCACTGCCGTCTTTCAAAGCCTGAAGGTCATCAAGGTGGCGCATTCCTTCAACCTCATCTTCATCGCTAGTAGGCTCAAAAAACTGCACCTTCACCCCGGCATCAAGCAGGCGTTTAACAATGCCAAAAACTGCTGAATGCCGATAATTATCTGAGCCAGATTTCATGTTGAGCCGATATACGCCAACCGTTTTTGGAGATGATTGCAGAATTTGATCCGCCAAAAAATCCCAGCGCGCCGTGTTGGTCGCAACCACCGCCGAGATCAGCGCTTGGGGTACATTGTCAAAATTGGCGACCATCTGTTTAGTGTCTTTGGGGAAACAATACCCGCCATATCCAAAGCTGGGATTATTGTATCCTTTACCAATTCTCGGCTCCAACGATACACCGTTAATGACGTCCAGCGTTGACATGCCCTTTGACATGCAAAAACTATCCAACTCGTTGAAATAACCAACACGCATGGCAAGATATGTGTTGGCAAAAAGCTTCACCGCCTCGGCCTCTTTTGCGCCCATAAAAAGCACCGGACAATCATCAGTTTCAGCGCATTCAGACAGCATCGACGCAAATTCCCGGCACTTTGGCGTATCACCGCCAAAGATGATTCGCGATGGATACAGATTATCGTGAAGGGCGCTACCCTCGCGTAGAAATTCAGGTGAAAAATAAATGTTGTCGCTGCCCAGATCAGCCCGAAGACCATCAATAAAACCGATTGGGATAGTGGACTTAATAATGATTGTGGCATCGCTATTCACTGCCAGCGCGCGCCCGGCCACCGTCTTGACACTGAATGTATCAAAATAATTTGCTGCAACATCATAATCGGTAGGCGTTGCTATAACGACAAAATCGGACGCCGCGACAGCTGCATCAAAATCCGTTGTCGCCGTTAAATCAAGATTATCCTCGCCAAGAAAGCGGGAGATATCATCATCATGAATCGGTGATTTCTTGGCACTTACCATGTCAACTTTGGCTTGGTCAATATCGACAGCAAATACTTGATATTTTCGCGCGAGCAGAACTGACAAAGATAGGCCAACATACCCCAAGCCAATTATAGAAATGGCCATGCACTCAATTCCCTATTCTATAATTTTTTAAGTTTCGGAAGGTCCCAAGCATAGGGATTATAAAGTTTCTGTGCGGTTAAAGTCATCACTGTAGCGCAGGATATCATCTTCACCGAGATACAAACCGGTTTGCACTTCTATCACAGTCAACGGATCATTTGTAAGATTTGATAGGCGATGTTTTTGCCCAGCCTGAATATATACTGACCGGTTTGCCTCCACAATCAGTTCCTCATCTTCAATGACGACTGTAGCCGTACCATCAACTATCACCCAATGCTCGTACCGATGCTTATGGCTCTGCAATGACAATCTTGACCCCGGATCAACATGCAGGCGTTTTACCTGATAGCCGGGCACATTGACAAGACTTTCAAACCAGCCCCAAGGCCGATAATCGCGGGCGTGCTGAGTGGCCTGGGCAACGTTATTAGCCTCCAAAACCGTAACAATTTTCCTGACATCTTGGGTCCGGTTGGCATCGGCCACCATGATCGCATCTTTGGTCGCAACGGCGATAATACCGTCCAATCCCAGCCCCACCAGATGCTTCTGATCGTCAACCGACCACAGCGTTGTATTCTGGCAATCAACGGCTGTTACATCGCCGCGCAGCCTGTTTCCACTGGTGTCACTGACGCTGGCTGCTACCAGCGCATTCCAATCTCCAAGATCCGACCATTCACCCTTATAGGGAACACAGGCGATATTCTCCGCTTTCTCGATCAGTGCATAATCGATAGACTCGCCGACAATCTCATTCCAACTGGCGGTATCAGGCCTGATAAAACTATCGTCTCGCCGGGCTTTACCAAAAGCGGCCCTGGTGCATGCCAGCATTTCAGGCTGATGCCTTGCCGCAAGTTCTAGCACGGTGTCCGGGGTCATCAGGAAAATGCCGGCATTCCAGAAGTAACCACCTTGGGCAAGCATCGCCTTGGCCCTATCAAGGGACGGTTTTTCGTGAAAGGATTTTACCGAAAAATGCTCCCCCAACCCGGACTGATCAATCTGGATATAGCCGTACCCTGTTTCCGGCCTGTCAGGAGCAATGCCAAAAGTCACAATCGCCCCCTCATTAGCCGCCACCATCCCCGCAGCGATTGCTGTTGAAAACATCTCGACATCCGGCATCAAATGGTCTGAAGGAAGGATCAGCATCAACCCTCCATCCGCCCGATCTTTCAGATGTAAGGCAGCAGCTATGACCGCTGGCGCCGTGTTTTTGCCCAACGGCTCCAAAACAATGTCACCAGCCGCGCCTTGCGCTTTCATTTGTTTTTGGACATGGAACCTGTGATCATGTGATGCCACCACCAATGGCTGTGCGAATTCCGGCCCATCAACCCTTTTCAACGTCCGCTCAAACAAGCTGGTATCGCCAATCAGCGGGGCAAATTGTTTTGGCAGACTTTTACGAGAAAGAGGCCATAATCGTGAGCCGGACCCACCGCATAGAATGACCGGCGTTACACTTATTGTTGGCATTTTGCTTGTCTCGATCTTATTAAGATAAATAACCAATTATTGCTGTCGTAAAGATACCCGAATTTGGAGAAATCCCCAATGAAAACCCTTCAATGCGCTTCACCAATAGACGGATCGATTTTCGCCCAACGCGATGTTATGACGCTAGAGGACGCTCATGCCGCAATCGCCAAAACCCGCAATGCACAGGCCGCATGGGCAGCGCGCCCGTTGCCCGAACGCATTGATCTGGTAATCGCCGGCATGGAAGCTCTGGGCGCGATGAATGATGAAATCGTTCCCGAATTGGCACATATGATGGGCCGTCCGGTTCGTTATGGCGGCGAGTTTGGCGGCGTTGAAGAGCGCACCCGTCATATGGCCCAGATCGCGGCGGAATCGCTGGCCGACATCAAGGTTGGTAAGGATGAAAGCTTCCGGCGGTTTATCCGGCGCATCCCGCACGGCGTAGTTTTTGTCGTCGCCCCGTGGAATTATCCTTATATGACCGCGATAAACACTGTCGCCCCTGCCCTGATCGCCGGTAATGCGGTGGTTCTGAAGCACGCAACGCAAACGCTGCTGGTGGGCGAACGTATGGCAGCGGCATTTCAGGCTGCCGGTGTGCCCGAAGATATCTTCATCAACGTATTTCTGGATCACGATAGCACCAGCACGCTAATCGCCGAAAACGCTTTTGATTTTGTGAATTTTACCGGATCAGTCGGCGGCGGACGAGCGATGGAACAGGCGGCGGCTGGCACCTTTACCGGCGTTGGAACCGAATTGGGCGGCAAGGATCCGGGTTACGTTATGGAGGATGCCGATCTGGATGCAGCGGTCGCCACATTAATTGACGGCGCGATGTTTAATTCCGGACAATGCTGCTGCGGGATTGAGCGCATTTACGTCCATGAAAGCCTGTATGACGCGTTTGTGGAAAGGTCGGTTGAGCTGGTTAAAAGTTATGTGCTGGGCAACCCGCTGAATGAGGAAACGACGATAGGTCCGATGGCGCATCCCCGTTTTGCAGCCCTTGTTCGCAGACAGATTGCGGATGCGGTGGCGGCCGGTGCAACAGCGCATATTGACCCTATGCCAGCCGATGATGGCGGCGCGTATCTGACTCCGCAAATTCTGACAAATGTCACCCATGATATGGAGGTGATGCGCGAGGAAAACTCTGGCCCGGTTGTTGGCATCATGAAGGTCGCGTCTGATGAGGAAGCAATTGCGCTGATGAATGATAGCCGGTATGGCCTGACCGCCAGCCTATGGACCGCCGATATTGACCGCGCTGAAACTGTTGGCAATAAAGTTGAAACTGGGACTGTTTTTCTGAACCGCGCTGATTATCTTGATCCCGGATTATGCTGGACCGGCGTTAAGGACACCGGACGCGGCGGCGGTCTGTCTGTCATTGGTTATCATAATCTTACCCGTCCAAAATCTTATCATTTGAAGAAAGTCACGTCATGAATCTCATCGGAAACTGGTCTTATCCCACTGCTATAAAATTTGGCGCAGGCCGTATCAAAGAACTTCCTGACGCCTGCGTACAGGCCGGAATGAAAAAGCCGCTTTTGGTTACTGATCGCGGGCTGGCCAACCTGCCAATCACCAAAAATGCAGTTGCGATTATGGAGGCCGCAGGTTTGGGGGCCGGTTTATTTTTTGAAGTCGATCCTAACCCGAACGAGATTAACCTTGCCGCTGGCGTGGCCGCCTATAAAGCTGGCTCGCATGATGGTGTGATTGCGTTTGGCGGCGGTTCGGGCCTTGATCTTGGCAAGATGGTGGCCTTCATGGCTGGTCAATCGCGCCCGGTCTGGGATTTTGAGGATGTGGGGGACTGGTGGACACGGGCCGACGCCGATGCGATTGCACCGATTATCGCTGTGCCTACAACGGCCGGAACTGGATCCGAAGTTGGCCGGGCCAGCGTGATTACCAATTCACAAACGCATGTTAAAAAGATCATCTTCCATCCAAAAGTTCTGCCAACAGTGGTTATCGCTGATCCGGAACTGACCGTCGGCATGCCTGATTTCATTACAGCCGGAACCGGGCTCGATGCCTTCGCGCATTGTGTTGAGGCGTTCAGCAGCCCGCATTACCACCCGATGTCACAAGGCATTGCGCTTGAAGGTATGCGGTTGGTCAAAACATATTTGCCGCGCGCCTATGCAACTCCGGATGATTTGGAAGCACGTGCGCATATGATGAGCGCCGCCGCGATGGGCGCAACCGCGTTCCAGAAGGGGTTGGGCGCCATTCACGCGATGAGCCACCCCATCGGGGCCGTTTTTAATACACATCACGGCACCACAAACGCAGTGTGTATGTTGGCAGTGCTGCAACTGAACGCTCCTGTCATTAGAGAACGCTTTGATATGTCGGCTAGCTATTTGGGGATTAGTGACGGGTTTGATGGGTTTTGTGATTTTGTGCAGTCATTCAATGACAGCATGGGCATCCCGCGCACCCTTGGCGAGATGGGTGTGGATGGCGAGCGCATCAATGAATTGGTAGCAATGGCGCTGGAAGATCCATCATGCGGGGGCAACCCGGTGGACCTTACCACCAAAAATTTAACAGCCCTGTTTGAGGCGTGTATGTAACAGGGATTTTGGCATTTCGACGCGGCAGGTGAAGCAATGTTAGCTATACCGCACCGGACATTTCAATCGAAGAGATCATGCCATAATTATCGAGGCGCTTCTGGTGAGGCCATTCAAGACATCGGTTATATTAACTAGATTTGTCTTAGCCAACTAAAACTATGCCATTACTAAATGGTCACAGGAGGTTTTAGGAATGGCACAGAAACGGTATTCGGACGAAGATGCGTTAAATATTTTGCGTGAGATCGCCGTACATTTACATGATGGGTTGAATGTCGTGAGTTCCTACCGTAAGGCTGGAATTTCGGATAAGACGGTGTTGTCAGACAAACTTGAACACCCGTAAAAGGCACCTCAAGTCAATCATCATGCGGCACAGAAATTGAACCACTTTTTGAGAGCAGCTGTACGTTTTTGCTTGAAGGATTGCCTGCTTTCTAGATGTCTTTCATGGTTGAAGTGGTTATAGATTTGACTGTGATAACTGACCAATTTCTGAAGTGCCGCAACCGTCTTGAAACGCTGCATCGCTCGTTCTCGTCGTCGAAATGGCAGATGTGAATTTTCGCATCTGTTGTTGGACCGGGCTCCGCATAATTGCTTGTCAACAATTCCAATCTTACGAAAAGCCGCGCCGTAGGATGGCAACTTGTCTGTTGTGATAATCTTTGGTGATCCGTGCTTTCGCATTATTTTTATAAGGAACCTCTTCGCTGCAGCATTGTTGCGTCGTTTTGTAACAAAGCATTCAAGAACTTCGCATTAGTGATCAACGGCGCGCCAAAGGTAAAAGCGTTCTCCATTTATTTTCACAAAGACTTCATCCAGGTGCCACTGCCAGTTCGAGTGGTGCCCTGCCCTATTCTTAAGTATTTCTCGCGCAAACTTTGACCCGAAACGTTCAACCCAAAACCGAACTGTTTCGTGACAGATATCGACGCCGCGTTCATTCAAGATGTCTTCCACCTGACGAAAACTCAATGGAAAACGTAGGTAACACATCACTGCCAATCGGATGATTTCAGGTCAAGTCTTGAAATATTTGAAGGGAGAACACGTTGCCATTCACCAAAAATAGGGAGCGGCCGCGAAACCGTCAAGTATGTCTGACAACACCGATTTAACTATCAAATTGTAACAAAGTGGAAACCACTTTATGGTATCAGCCTATCATTTAACAATCTTTAGCGGTCGCACTCCCAACTCCAACATCTAGGCCTGCAGTGAAATTTATGGAAAAAACAAACCAGAGTCTTCGAGAATGGCTATTTGGCCTTGATCGCTGGAAAAAGTGGTTACTCCAGATCACTTTTGACGGTTTAGCTGCCCCGGTCGCACTTTTACTGGCGTTCTTCATGCGCCTTGAGAACACCGATTACCTCTATCAGCCTGACATATATATCGGGGTTTTGATTGCCACGGTCACAACCCTCGCGGTTTTTGCGGCACGGGGATTGTACAACAATCTTACACGGCATATTTCAATGTAGACCGCCATTAGCATAGCTATTGGCAGCACCGTATCAAGTGCAGTTTTGCTGTCTGGCATCCTCTTGCTTGAACTTGAAATACCGCGCTCAGTGCCCCTGATCTATGCAACGCTTTTATGCGCATTTGCCACCACTATGCGTCTTTTCATTCGCGCTCTTGGCCAAAGCATGGTCAAAGAAAAGCGAGAAAATGTTGCAATCTATGGCGCGGGTGCCGCCGGGATTCAGCTCATGGATGCATTGCGGAAAAACCCAAATTATCACGTCAGGCTATTTATCGATGATAACTACGAATTGAGTGGCAAAACTCTTGGCGGCGTTCCGATTAGCAATCTAGATCATGCCAAGAAAAAATTTAGAAAATTAGAAATCGAGACCCTGCTTATAGCCATCGCTAAAGACTCTGACGCTTTGCGAAGGCGGGTTTTTGATGTGTTATCAGATCACCCGCTGAAGGTAAAAACCATCCCCAGTATCTCAAGTTTGATATCGGGTGGGTTTGAAATTGCCGAACTGAAAGACATAAAAATTGAGGATTTGCTGGGGCGCGAACCGGTACAGTATAATCCTGACCTTATGGCAAAAACCATCGCTGAAAGAACGGTTCTTGTTACGGGTGCTGGCGGGTCTATCGGCAGCGAGCTATGCCGACAAATCATCTTGTGGAAACCACGAAAAC
>JAACDV010000034.1 GCA_009936825.1 Bacteroidota bacterium
GGCAGCCTTTTCTCAAAATCCACGACATACATATTGCACCCTACCAGCCCTGATAACAGGGCGGCTGTCATCGTAGATCGCATAAGGCTGTTGCGGGTCATGCTGATCCTCGATTGGGGTTGCGGGTGCAAAACGGACTTCGTCATCTATAATAACGACACGGCGCGCCAAGTTTTTAGGCAAGGGCACCGGATTTATCGAATAATCGTTTCTTGTGGGTCAAATTGTCGTGACGGACATCTTGCCAACTTAGTCACCGGCACGCACCAGCTCTCCACCGACACCGATTCGGTGGCCGATAGCAAAGAAATCACGCGGGTTCAGAGATTTATCCCCGACACGAATTTCGTAATGCAGGTGCGCACCATCGACACGGCCAGTGCGTCCCATTCTTCCAACTACGGTTCCCACGGTTACATCGGTACCTTCGCGCACGGTTATCTTGGAAAGATGAGCATAGGTGGTGATCACCCCATAGGCGTGCCGGATTTGCACGACATTGCCGAATGATCCCTTGCGGTCCGCGTAAATAACGGTGCCGGGCGCGGTTGCATGCACGGTTTCCTGCCAGGTTCCGGCCAAATCTATGCCGTGATGGTAGCGTTTTTTCTTTAGAACCGGATGCGTTCGCATTCCATATTCGCTGGAAATGTAGAAATACAACATCGGCGGCTTCAGCGGCACTTTGCGCAACATTGAACGGTGCTCTTCGACTGCCATTGCCAAACCGGCAAAATCTTCATTCTCAATTTTACTTTGCAGCGCATCAGAAATTGTCATCTGCGCAACATTGAGTCCTAGGCTGGTCAGGCTGTTGCGGATGTTACGGACTTCGCGTGCCATTGAATAAAGAAGCTTTCGTTGGCGTCCTGCCGAAGTCAGGATTGGGCGATCTGAATTCAGATGAAAGGGCACCATGTCCCCACCACCCCTGTTTGACGAAGTGTCTTGGTCTCTGTTCTGTAGGCCGGGCCGCGTGGGAGGAGAGGTCAAGGCCGCCTTCTCAATCAGGCCATTCTTTTGCAACATATTCAGCCCGGATGGGCCGCCAAGCCGCTTAGCCAGCCGTGTCATGAAGCTGTCACCGGGCAAGGATTTTGCGCCGATCAGACCCTTTTCTTCTTCGGGCTCATCCTCATTGGTCCTGTCCTCATTGGTTTTAGCCTCTGCGGGGATTGCCGGTATCGGCACCATCATGTCAGGTTCGGCTAAGTTTTCTGCAGTAGCAATGCTGGCGATAGCGGCGTTGCGGTGCGTGGGTATTGGAACCAGCGGTGCTGCATCGGTTGCGGCCAGCGATGGCGGCCAGCGAAATGACGGTGCAGTAACAGCGGCAAGCTGAATAGGCGGCGCGTCCACCGCAGGAATATCGCTAGTGCTGGCGCCTTTATCTTGGGTAATAACCCCGGGCGTTGTATCGTCAGCTAAAATTGCGGCACCATCGGACATCTTGGTTTTGGCGGGTTTGCCGATCACTGCAGCTCTGATTTCATCGGATATCACCAGCTCAAACGTACCGGATTTTTCAGCGGTTCCTAACTCTTTAGGTTGAATAATCTCTGGCGTTACACCTTGATCTTCTTTGGCACCTTCTTTGGCACTAGGAATGCTGGCCTTGGCGGTGATTGTCGGTGCTGCGGTCATTGGCGGGATCGGATCCCCGGCCATCGGCAAAATGTCGATTGGCGCGCTGGCCTGAGCCGGCGTGATCGATTCATTGCGGACCGCTTCGACAGATTTAAATCCGACGAAAAGGGTGGCTGTGGCGATAACGGCACTTCCTACCAGACCAACAAAAGCCACGCCGACAATCATGCTTGGCTTGACGATAATTTCTATGGGACCCTTACGGGTCAGAAACAGGAACCGTGTTTCCTGAAGCCACCAGTGCCCCCGACTTACTACCATAGGGCGATCAGGACTATTGCTTCGCAGCATTGGCGGCGTTATGCGTAACAATAGATGTTTCAGAATAGTGGTCATCTATAACCCGAGCTTGTACCAGAATATGGCTATCAGACAGATATTGGTAAGTACCTGAGCGGATACAAGGATAAGCAATGTTTTGTTCGTGTTTTGGTTGCGAACGTTAAGTTGGAACGAGGGCATTGCCATCGCACTATCCAGCGCAGTTTTTGCATTGGGAAGCAATTCAGGGTTCACCGCTACAGCATGATCGGCGCTGCGCGAAGGAGCGGCAGAGGTGATTCCAGCTACTGAAAATTCCGCAATTTCGCCTGCGGGACGGGATTCAATCACCGTCTCCTCACGCGTGTTCATCGCGGATGAAACCTCGTTTCTGATCTCTTCAATTCGCTTCCGGATATCAATTACATCTTCAGCCATAATCTAAATCTCGGTTTAAGTTAAAATATTGATCATCATGTCGTTTACTAGAGCGAGGCATCGAAAAACAACGGAACCTTACAAAACCGTTAACGACTTTATGCCAAATTTGTTACCTTTCTAGTAGGGAACCGTTTAATTTTTTTCACTTGAAAATTTTATAGAGTGAATACAGGAGGATGCTATGTTCGAACGTGATAAGAAGAATGAGGGCGGTGAAAGTGTCGCCTCATTAATTGATGAGGATATGCGAATCACCGGCACTGTTGTTTCCTCTGGGGACATTATTTTGGCCGGTGGTGTCGAAGGTGAAATTCAATGTAGACACCTTTTCGTAGAGGATCAGGCCAAGCTGACAGGCAATATCAACGCCGAGGAAACCGTTATTGCCGGAGTGGTTTCCGGCGAAGTCAGTTCAGGGATTCTGCGCATTAAGAGTACCGGCAATTTCGATGGCATCCTCAAAACAAGCGGTATCGAGGTTGAGGAAGGCGCGATTGTAAATGCCCGCTTTCGCAAGCGCCGTCGCTAGCCCCGCTATTGGCAATTTTCTTTTTTAACACTGTTATGACTTTTGCGTAACGCGTTCAGCACCACGTACACGGGAGATAAAATGATGGATAGAAGTAGAGCAATGATCGGATCGGATGCCAAATTTGTTGGCTCGATCTCAAAT
Organism: Bacteroidota bacterium; assembly: GCA_009936825.1. The sequence continues at coordinate 3,023 of JAACDV010000034.1, forward strand.
GTAAAGTCGATTGAAATCGAAGGTACGGTTGAGGCCGATCTCACCGCCGAAAAGCTGTCAATTGGGTCATCCGGCAAATTCAGCGGCCAAGTTAACTGCGACCTTGTTGTGATCGGCGGCAATTATGACGGGATAATGCAGGCTGGCAGTATCTGGGCCACCGAAACTGCACAGATTGCCGGCGAAATCCACTATCAGAGTTTGCAGATGGACCGCGGCGCCGCGCTGAACTGCCGTGTTGTTCACAACTGGCAGGAATCCAACGATGAGCCCGCGGCCGAAGAAGCCAGCGAAGAAGCCCCGGCCGAAGGTGAGCAAGAAGCCTAATGCCCGTCCCTTTTTTAAGAGTTTTTTGGATCTGCCACGGCGCAGATCATAAGTGAGGATCATAAGTCATGAGTACAGCAACGACGATCATCGAAGGCATGGTCATGGAAGGCAAGCTGGACGCCGGTGAAGCTCCAGTTCTGATTGCAGGGCACTTTACAGGTGAACTTAACGCGATCGAGGTCATTCTCGATACAACCGGCGTGTTCAACGGACAAATCAACGCTAACCGGGTTGAAATTTCAGGTAATTTTAATGGTAAGCTTTTGACCGAAGAGTTGCAAATTGGACCAACAGCCATTATCGATGGCGACTTGAAAAGCAACTCGCTGGTCATTGAACTGGGCGCTGAAGTTTCAGGAACCATCGGCCGTAAATCTGGGTAAATCTCTGAATATGCAAAAAAGGGGAATGTCAGGGCTTGGTGTTTCCCTTTTTTGGTCCGAAATAAGGGATCTAGACGGCGTTCAGGCTGGCCAGCGCACCACGCAGATGGTCAACAAACATGGTAATCTCTTTGGTGCTACCAGCCCCATTTTCAGACCAGATGGCGGCATGCGCAAGCTGTACCGGCGGAGTGTCGACGGCAATCTGCGTCAGATCACCCACCAGCCCTGCGCCAACCCCCGTCGTCACATAACGCGGCATGACCGCCAGATGATCCCCCATGCGCAGCAATGATAAGATCATGCTTGACGGCAGTTCATTTGCTTGCACCGTATCGGACACGCCAATCTGGCGAAGCAGAATATCCGTAGCTTCACGAATGCTGGTACCCGGTTGGTGCAGAGCCCAGCGTGCATTTTCCAGATCGCTGGTGGTGATCCGCGCCCGCCCGGCAAGGGGATGGTTCCGTGATGCTAGAATGACAACCGGGCTTTCAAATATCGGCGCAATATTCGTTCCGGGCAGACCATCGGCAATCGACGGCGGCCCCAACACCAAATCAACCGCTCTAGAGCGAAGCCAGTCACTAAGAAGGCCTTTATGCCCTTGGCGTATATCGAGGCGAATTCCTTGGTTATCGCGGGCAAATTCGGCCACCGGTTGGGGCAAAGCGTGAAAGCTCATTGTCGGGGTGCACCCAATTTTCAACTCAGTCCCATAGCCGCGTTTCAGATTATTGGTCAGCGCACTGATCCGGCGTTCGGCCAACACAACGGCATTCGCCTCTTCAAGAATGCGAAGACCAAGCGTGGTTGGAACAATCCCCTGCCGCGAGCGGACTATCAGCTCAAAGCCTAGCCGACCTTCCATCAATTTCATGTTCCGCGTCAGTGCCGGCTGCGTTATACCAAGTCCCGCTGCCGCGCGGGTAAATGAACCGGTGCGGATGATTTCGTGGAATTGCAACAGATGGCGTGGATCAACGAGGCGCATTATCCATCATACCAAAAATTAATCCGGCAAGTAAATATGATCAGTCTAATCTATGTTGAATGAGAATGTTTTATGATGGTTCTGCCTGATTCATCTGGTATGGCAGGGTTTTTGCATTCTGGCGGGGAGGTCTAGCCGTTGAACGACACTACGCGGGGGAAGGAATAGCGAAAAAAAGCAATTATTAGATAATCAACCGACGTTTGAGGGTGTTTTTCCGATTCGTTGATAGCCGAATTTCTATCACTACACGCTGCCTCAATGGGGCTGTGATAGCGATATGATGATCAAAAAATGCCCTAAATTAGGCATTTGTTGTATTAAAATATAATCAAATCGTACTATTGGACAGTCTTGGAATTGCAAAAAGTAAAAAAATCGTAAAAGATAACCTTTGTTTTTTAGGAAGTTATCCCTACTTCAGTGTTGGCCTGAGGATAGATGAATGCAGTCTTTTGGGTGACTTGGTCGTTGGGACAGGGATGTCCAGCATTTTCGCCCAGCATTTCCGCCCAACATTGCCGGTATTGCATTACCGCCCGGTTTTGTTTTACCGAATGTAACAGGTGAGATCAGTATAAAAATAATAAGTTCGAAGTATCAGAGTAAATATCATGTCTCTTGGAAATCTAGCAGAAGAATTAACCGAAGATTCGTACTCGGCAGCGTGTGCCCAGCGTATGGGGGATGTGCTCAACGACCATATCAAGGAGCTACGTGACGTCGGCTCCGTTGAAGAGTACCGCAATATGTTGTTTGGTGAGCGCCTTCGTCTCGACA
>JAACDV010000222.1 GCA_009936825.1 Bacteroidota bacterium
CGGGGCCAGATTATCTCGGGGCTAGAACCATTATCATTTGGCGGCCTTCCATTTTTGGCATTGCCTCAACTTTGGCCAATTCTTCGGTTTCGACGCGGACCCTTGACAGGACCTTTGCTCCCAGTTCCTGGTGCGCCATCTCGCGCCCGCGAAAGCGCAGCGTCACCTTGACCTTGTCACCACCGGTCAGAAACTTCACCATATTGCGCATTTTTACCTGGTAATCATGCTCGTCGATATTGGGACGGAACTTGATTTCCTTGACCTCGATGGTCTTTTGCTTTTTGCGCGCCTCATTGGCACGCTTTTGCGCTTCATATTTGAATTTGCCGTAATCAAGAATCTTGCAGACAGGCGGATCAGCATTCGGCTGCACCTCAACAAGATCGAGGCCGAAATCTTCGGCTTTCTCTATAGCGGTTCTTGTTTCAAGAACGCCCAGCTGGTTACCCTCTGGGTCGATGCACCGTACTTGCGGCGCGCGAATTGCGCCGTTGATACGCGGGCCGTCCAGCACGGGCGGCACGTTACTATGGGGACGAGCTATCTAACTTCTCCTGTCATAATCTGAACCAAAATTGGCTGCCAGATAGGGCCGGGGAGCCCCTCAATAGGAACCCTCGATGCATGGTGTATCAAAAAGCACTCGATTTGCCTAGTCACTATGCGCCTATCATGAATTTAGCTTGGAAGAGGCGGACCGCGCCAAATCCGGCGGCAGGCTTTCGCCGCGAAGCATCGAAAGCGCCTCCTTCATATCAATGACCTGCTGATCATTCGATCCAAGGCGGCGGAGGGCTACCGTTTCGGCCTCTTCCTCACGCCCGCCAACGGCGAGAATAAAAGGCGTTTTCATCACGCTATGTGCGCGTACCTTATAGCTGATTTTCTCGTTGCGAAGATCGGTTTCAACCCGCAAACCAAGAGCTGCCGCTTCATCAGCCACCTTTTGAGCATAGTCGTTAGCGCTGTCGGTGATTGACGTTACGACAACCTGAACAGGTGCCAGCCATGACGGCATTCTGCCTGCAAACTGTTCAATCACAATGCCAATCCAGCGTTCCATCGAGCCTAGAATCGCGCGATGCAGCATTACAGGGCGACGACGGCTTCCATCTTCGGCCACATATTCTGCGTCCAGACGTTCGGGAAGGACGAAATCAACTTGCAGCGTTCCACATTGCCAATCACGGCCAATCGCATCCCGCAGCACAAATTCCAGCTTTGGGCCATAAAAAGCCCCTTCGCCTGGGTTCAAAGTGGTCTCCAAATCTGCTGCGCGGGTGGCGTCAGTCAACGCCGCTTCGGCCCGATCCCATACATCATCCTCACCTGCGCGGATTTCTGGCCGGTCAGAGAATTTGACCCGCACTTCTTCAAATCCAAAATCTGCATAAATCGACTGCAGCAATTCACAAAAGCGAACTGACTCCGCGGTAATTTGGTCCTCGGTGCAAAAGATATGCGCATCATCCTGGGTAAAGGCGCGAACCCGCATAATGCCATGCAGCGCGCCCGAAGGCTCATTCCGGTGACACGCGCCAAACTCGGCCATTCGCATCGGCAAATCGCGGTAAGATTTAATGCCCTGTCTGAAAATTTGTACATGGCAGGGACAGTTCATTGGTTTTAGCGCCAGCGTCCGGTCATCCTCGGATTGCGCGGTAAACATATTTTCTCTGAATTTATCCCAATGCCCTGATGCTTCCCACAGCGCACGGTCAACGAGCTGCGGGGTTTTCACCTCATTATATCCACCTGCATCAAGGCGGCGGCGCACATAATTTTCGATCTCGCGATACATCACCCAACCCTTTGGGTGCCAAAAAACCGAGCCAACTGCTTCCTCTTGCATATGAAAAAGATTCAACTGTTTACCCAGCTTGCGGTGGTCACGCTTTTCCGCCTCTTCCAGCATATGAAGATACGCTTTGAGCTCTTTTTCAGTGCGCCACGCGGTACCATAAATACGCTGCAACATCGGCCGGTTTGAATCACCGCGCCAATAAGCACCCGCAACCGACATCAACTTAAAAGCATGTCCAAGCCGTCCTGTTGATGGCAAATGCGGCCCGCGGCACAGATCAATAAAATCACCCTGACGATAGAACGTCACGGTCTCATTGACCGGAATTGCCTCAACAAGCTCAACCTTAAATGGCTCATTATTCTTGGTATAGAACGCCGCCGCCTCATCTCGGCTCCAGACTTCGCGGGTGATTGCTTCATCCCGGTCTACAATCTCGTGCATCCGTGCCTCAATGGCCTCAAGATTGCCTTCGGTAAATGGGGCCTCGCGGAAGAAATCGTAATAAAACCCATTTTCGATTGACGGACCGATGGTGACTTGAGTTTCTGGATACAGCTCCAACACTGCCTCAGCCATCACATGGGCAGCATCATGACGCAGCAGCGCCAGCGACGCCTCATCCTTGGCAGTAACGAGTGCCAGCGAGGCATCATTATCCACAAGGCGGGTTAAATCCCACTCCACATCATCAACAATGGCAAGAAGCGCAGCTTTGGCCAGCCCCGGACCGATATCGGCGGCGATTTGCGCCGGAGTCACGGGTTGGTCATAGCCACGAGTTGACCCGTCTGGAAGCGTTACGATCGGCATAGCTGGTTTTGGTCCCTGGGTTCACGAAAATTAAAAAAACCTGTGAGAGTTATCAAAAACGATAGCCCCACCGCGCAACCTAGCTTCTGGCTTGAATAAACTCAAGACCAGAGCGCCAGATATAAGAAAACCTGAGCCAGATAATGCGGGATATTTCTTAATTTCCGGCGGAATGCAAGGCCTTCAGGAGCCGCTTATAAATCCGGATGGTAGCATCACACATCAGCGTTGTTGAAAAGCTCGCTTCAATATGCGCTCTGGTTTCTGCTGCCATGGCACTGCGCTTGGATTGCGAATAGCTTAACGCTTCGGACAGGCATGCAGCCAGACTATCAACATCAACCGGTTTGGCAAGCCAGCCAGTTTCTCCATGGATAATCGATTCCGCGGCTCCACCATGATCAAAAGCCACAACAAGGCGGCCCATCGCTTGGGCTTCCAAGGCGACGCGGCCAAAGGGTTCGGGGGTTACCGACGGCATCGCCACAATATCGGCCGCCATCAAAGCAGCAGGCATATCGTCAATCGACGGCGTTAAACGAAAGCGGCCTTCAAGGCCAAGCCTTACACCGATCTCGGTCAGGTTTTCTACAAAGGGCCGCCGTCCGTCAGCGGCCCCAAGAAGGACGCAATTAAAGGGTTGATCAGAAATTTTTGCTAACGCCTGCAACAAGATAACATGGCCTTTCCAAGCGGTCGGGCGCGCCGGTAGCATAATCACCGGCTGATCTTCAGGAAGCGCGATGGAATCAATGAAGCGGACGATACGGGCTTGCGGGACGGCGCCAGCGTCAAACAATTGAACATCAACGCCGCGTTGCACCACACTTAACCGGTTCTCCTGCTTCCCAAACTGACGCTCGATCTGCGCTTTGACATATTTTGAAATCGCAATAACGTGATCCGCGGCAAGCATTTTACCGTTGAAAATCCGCTTTATAAAATTGGTGTTCTGAAACCGTCCGTGAACAGTGCTAACCGTGGAAATGCCCAGCGATTTAGCCGCCGCCAGCGCAATCCATGCCGGAACCCGCGATCTTACATGAACAATATCAGCGCCTTCATTTTCCAGAATTCGTCGCACCTGACGCCGCGTTGCGCCCCAACTGAGCGGGTTTTTCCGGTTAACGGCAAGGATATGATGCTGGGCACCAATTCGGTCGAGATGACGAACCAAGGGACCACCGCTGGAAATCACCACCGCGCGCCCGCCTGCATCAATGATGGCCTTGGCCATTTCGATAGTTCCGCGTTCGACGCCGCCACGAATAAGGGCTGGCAAAACCTGCACAATAACGGGCCCAACGCCGTTCTTGCTGTGCTTCTTGACGAATTGAATTTTCCGCGCATTAGTAGTCATGGAAAGTCGACATCCTTGTGAAGATCAATCAAAGAAAAGATTAATCAAATGATTGGACTGGAGAGATACTCCGGCATTGTCACAAAAAGCATAACAAATTAACAGCTTCGGAAATCCGTAATGGCTAATCTCCATTTTTTAAGCATAGACCAATCATCGCATATCGCCTACCGGAGATTGACCGGAAAAACCCCCGGAGTGGTTTTTCTATGCGGTCATGGCTCGGATATGGATGGCAGCAAAGCGCTGGAAATTGAGGTCTGGGCAAGGAATAACGGACGCAGTTTTCTACGTTTTGATTATCAGGGGCATGGCCAATCCAGCGGTAATTTTCTGGATGGCAACATTTCCAGTTGGACGAATGACTGTCTTACCGTTCTGGATCAACTGACCGATGGCCCGCAAATTCTTGTCGGATCTTCGCTTGGGGGATGGTTAATGCTGAATGTAGCGCTGGCCCGCCCTGAGCGGATTTGCGCGCTGGTTGGCATTGCCGCCGCCCCAGATTTCACCGAAGATCTGCTATGGACCGAATTTGACGCAGCCCAGCGCCGTGCCATTGAGGCGGACGGAAAAATCGCTCTTCCCAATCCCTATTCTGACGAGCCTGTGGTCTATCCGTGGCATCTGATTACTGACGGGCGGCAAAATTTACGGCTCACCGGTGCGTTAGAAATTAACATACCAGTTCGCCTGCTACACGGCATGGCAGACCATGAGGTGCCATGGCAGACAGCCACTAGGATCGCCGAATGTCTGACCAGCAGTGATGTCGAGATAATGTTGATAAAAGACGCAGGCCATAGATTTTCCGAGCCGGGCCAACTGGCCTTGCTGACCGACACGCTTGATGCGCTGATAACCAAATTAACACTGGCAGGCGAGTCCTGATGATTCTAAAATCAGGCGCCCTAAAAATCCAGATTGGCATAATGCGGCGCTGCATTCATTCCGACAACACCGTCGGTCAACAGGTCCCGAAAAGCGGGGCGCGACTTTATCTTGGCGTACCATTCTTTTGCTTCGGGATGGCGTGACCAGTCGATATCCCCGAAATAATCGGTGACTGACAGATGGGCGGCGGCGGCCAGATCAGCCAGCGATATCGCCTTTCCCGCTAGCCAGTTTCCCTGCTCGGCAAGCCAGTCAATATAATCAAGATGGATATGCAGGTTGGTCAGGGCCGCACGCATCACCTTTGATGATGGATTGCCGGCATTGGCAACGCGTTTAACGAACCTTTCATTCAACAAAGGCGCGCCGACTTCGCGAACAAATTTAACCTCAAACCATTCGGTCAACCTGCGAATTTCGGCGCGTTCGGCAGCGCTACCCCACATCAGGCTACCATCCTTATCTTCAGTTTCTTCAATGAACTCTGAAATCACCATCGCCCCGACCAGAATCACCCCATCTTCGGTGACCATGACCGGCACATCACCCGACGGACTTAGGCTCAAAAAATCTTCATGTCTCTCCCATGGCGATTCCAGTTTTGGCAAGAACATCAGCTTTCTCTCGGCAAGCATTAGCCGGACAGTTCGTGATGATCCATATAGGGGATGATGATGCAAAATACGCATGAATGTGGCACCAATCAGGCAGGTTAGAGGGCCTTAAAACGAAAACAAGACAATACCATAGTCCTTTATGGAACATGGCCCTTTATGGAACATGGCCCTTTATGGAACATAGCCCTGTAGGGAACATAGCCTGTATGGGAAATCAGGCGAAAGTCTAATACTTTATATAAGACTACACTAAAGTTTCGCCTCTGTCATTTCGCGCACTGGCAAAGGGCCTTTTGGCAGCGCTGCCAGCGCACCGTCTTTCAACTCAAAAAACTGTAAGCGTTCGGGCTCAATAAAGCCGGGCCAGTCTAGCTGGTAGGACGCGGCAGGGATAAATCCGAATTTGGGATAATAATCAGCTTCACCCGATACCAGAACCAACGGCCACGGGCCTTCGCGAGCCAGCGTCAGCGCCTTGGAGATCAGCGCTTTACCAAATCCTTTGCCGCGCAATTTCTGGCTTATCGCTAGGGGGCCCAACAGCAAGATCGTCTGGGTGCCAAGCCGAACCTCCCAGAATCGCAACGATCCAACTATCTCATCACTCTCGCGAAGGATGAAACACAACGCATCAACGGGCTTTCCCGGACGCAGGTTCCACACGGTACGCGCGTGACGGTTTTGACCAAAAACATCGGCCATCAACGCTTCAATTGCGTTCAGATCATCATCTGTCTGGAGAAAAATTTCTGCCATAGCAGACCTCTAACAGAAACCTAGTCTTTTCGACAACATCAGATTTGCCCGTCATTCACCAAATATCCGGATGATCAGGCTGATTGCGTATCACCGATGGCGGTTTGGCTGTCAGATAATGGATGATCAAGCCGCGGTATGATTTCGGTGGGGACAATCTGCCAGAACTTACCGACCTCGGCATTCCATTCATTCAGCAAACGCAGCGCCAGCGCAGACTCAGTTGCCTTGGCATACGCCTCAATCAAGGTCCGAAGCTCAGCCTCCCAATGGGATGAATCGATACGCTCAATCTCAAGGCTTGCCGGATTTACCCGTTCAAGAAAGGTGCCATCCGGATCATAGATATAAGCCATGCCGCCGGTCATTCCCGCACCAAAATTATCGCCAACCTCACCAAGAATGACGACATTTCCGCCGGTCATATATTCACAAGCATTCGTTCCCGCACCTTCGACAATCGCTGTGGCCCCGGAATTTCGAACACAAAGCCGCTCGCCCGCCTGACCCACCGCATAAAGCGTTCCAGACGTCGCCCCATAAAGGACGGTATTGCCGATGATCGTGTTTTCATGCGCAACAAAGCTGGCTGCGTCCGACGGCCTTACAACAATCGTACCGCCCGACAGGCCTTTACCAACATAATCATTCGCATCACCGATCACCTCAAGACGCAGCCCTTGCGTTGCAAAAGCACCAAGCGACTGACCCGCGGTTCCCCGAAGCCGGACCGTGATGTGATTTTCACGAAGTCCTGTCATACCGAATTTTCGAACAATATGTGATGATAACCGCGTGCCGATGGCGCGCTGCGTGTTTTCTATATTGTAAGAAAGCTGAGCTTTTGATCCGAATTGCAGTGCCGTACTGGCGTCTCTTACAATCAACGCATCCAGTGTATCGGGAACTTCGGTGCGGGCACTGTCACGCGGGCTGCCGGTAACATCGGAGTTCCGTTCTGCCTGCACCAGAATTGGGTTCAGATCGAGATCATCCAGCGCTGAATCGCCGCGGCTGACCTGTGTTAAAAGGTCAGTCCGGCCGATCACCTCTTCCAACGTGCTGAAACCAAGTGACGCCAAAATATCGCGAACCTCTTCGGCAAGATGGGTGAAAAGCTGCACCACTTTTTCCGGCGTGCCTTCGAATTTTTCGCGCAAATCTTCGCGCTGCGTACACACCCCAACCGGACAGGTGTTGGAATGACATTGGCGCACCATGATACATCCCATTGCGATCAGCGATGATGTGCCGATACCATATTCATCAGCCCCCAGCATCGCCGCCATAACAACGTCGCGTCCGGTCTTCAGGCCGCCATCGGTGCGCAGAACAACCTTGTCACGAAGCTCATTCATCGACAAAACCTGATGCACCTCGGATAGCCCCATCTCCCACGGCATTCCGGCATATTTAATCGATGATTGCGGGCTGGCCCCCGTCCCGCCGCCATGGCCAGATACTAAGATGGCATCGGCTTTTGCCTTGGCAACACCCGCGGCAATCGTACCAATTCCAGTTGAAGCAACCAGTTTGACGCAGACTTTGGCGTCGGGGTTGATCTGCTTTAGATCATAAATCAACTGCGCCAGATCTTCGATTGAATAGATGTCATGGTGCGGCGGCGGTGAGATCAGCGTCACCCCCGGCGTTGAATGTCGTAATCGGGCAATCAGGCTATCCACCTTGATTCCGGGCAGTTGGCCGCCCTCACCGGGCTTGGCGCCCTGTGCCACCTTAATTTCGATCTCGCTACAATTATTCAGATATTCGGCGGTCACGCCACACCGGCCCGATGCAATCTGTTTAATCGCGCTGGACGGGTTATCGCTATTTTCACGAAGCTTAAAACGTGCCGGATCCTCGCCGCCCTCGCCTGAATCTGATTTGGCGCCAATGCTGTTCATCGCAATAGACAGCGTTTCATGGGCTTCAGGGCTGAGCGCGCCTAGCGAAATTCCGGGTGAGACAAGACGCCGGCGGATGCGGGTGATCGATTCCACGTCCTCTATCTTAATCTTGTCACGACCTGTTTTGAATTCCATCAGGTCACGCAGATTAATCGGGCCCTGATCATTCACCAAAGCTGAATATTTCTTCCAGCTATCATAGGAGCCAGTGTTGCAGGCGTGCTGCATGGCGTGGATCAACTGGCCATCAAAGGCATGCCGCTCGCCCGAACGGCGATAGCGGAAAAAGCCGCCAACGGGAAGGAACACTTCGGCTGCATTGAACGCGTCGCGGTGCATCTTTGATACGCGCGCGGCAATTCCCGTCAGGCCAAGGCCCGAAATGCGCGATGACATAGGCGGAAAATATTTGGCAACCATCGAGCGTGACAGACCAAGCGCCTCAAAATTATAGCCGCCACGGTATGACGCAATCACCGAAATTCCCATCTTAGCCATGATCTTCAACAGACCATCTTCAACTGCCTTACGGTAATTACCTACCGCCTCGGGCAGGGTCAGCGACGGCAGCAGGCCGCGGTCATGCCGGTCGGCAATGGCTTCTTCGGCAACATAGGCATTGATGGTAGTCGCCCCGACACCAATCAGAACGGCGAAATGATGAACATCCAGACATTCGCCCGTTGCCACATTGACCGATGCAAAGGTGCGAAGTTGCTGGCGGACAAGGTGCGAGTGAACGGCGCCGGTTGCCAGCACCATCGGAATAGGTGCGCGGGTTGATCCAGCTGCGCGGTCAGATAGCATCACATGCTCACATCCCGAACGCACGGCTTCCTCGGCTTCGGCCGAAATCCGGTCCAGTGCTGCAGTAAAATCATCAGCATTTTCAGGATCGAACGTACAGTCAATCAATGCCGCCTTTTCACCTAGATAGGCCGCCAGCGCGTCCCATTCGGGGACCGTGAGCACCGGCGAATTCAATACCAGATGATCGCATTGCTCAGGTGCTTCATCCAGAATATTACCAAGATTGCCAAGTCGTGTACGAAGCGTCATCACATGGCGTTCGCGAAGGCTGTCAATCGGCGGGTTCGTCACTTGTGAGAAATTCTGCCGGAAGAAATGATGCAGCCCGCGATACCGGCTAGACAATACCGCCAACGGAGTATCATCCCCCATCGAGCCAGTCGCCTCTTTGCCAGTCTCTGCCATAGGTTGTAGGATTAGTTCCAGATCTTCCATCGTCCAACCGGCCATCAACTGGCGGCGGCGTGCGGTCAGGCCATCCAGACGCGCGGTGCTTTTCTTGCCGCCATTCTTGGCGAGAAGAGCTTCCATTTGCTGAGCGCGGCCAATCCAAGATCCCCAGTTGCGCCGTTGTGACAGTTCAGCCTTTAGATCATCATTTGAAAACATCATGCCGCGAGACAAATCCATACCCATCATCTGGCCCGGACCGATACGGCCCCGCTCGATAATATTATCTTCGGCGACCACCACCATCCCGGTCTCAGATCCGGCAATCACCAGACCATCTTTTGTGACGACATAGCGCATCGGCCGCAGACCATTGCGGTCAAGCCCACCAATGACCCAGTTATTCGCATAGGCAGCAATTGCAGCCGGACCGTCCCATGGCTCCATCACCGAATTACAATAGGCATAAAGCTTGGCAAGATCATTATCTTCGCTGACATCAACCGCTGCGGGAATCATCATCGTCTTGACCATCGGCAGATCACGTCCGCCATGGCCCATCAATTCAAACACCGCATCCAACGCTGCCGAGTCCGAGCTGCCTTTGGCGATGACCGGCTTTAGATCCTCAATCGACGATCCGAACAATCCGGATGCCATCCTGTCTTCATGACAAGTCATCCAGTTTTGATTGCCGCGGATGGTATTAATCTCACCATTATGCGCCAGTACACGGACCGGCTGCGCCAGTTTCCATGTAGGCATCGTGTTGGTCGAATAGCGCTGGTGATAGACGGCAAAGGATGAGATGAACCGCTCATCCAAGCGATCCGGGAAAAACGCCGTCACCTGCTCGGCGAGGAACATGCCCTTATAGATCACCGAACGACTGGACATTGAACAGATATAAAAATCATTGATCAGTTCAGCATTGACGGCATTTTCCACCCTGCGGCGCACGACATAGAGCTGGCGCTCGGCCTCGGCCTCTTCAAGATCAGCAGGCATTGAGAACATGATCTGTTCAATTTCCGGGCGCGTTGCTTTCGCCTTATCACCGAGCGATCCGGTTTCCACCGGCACCTGACGCCAGCCATAGATGGAATGCCCATCGGCCAGAATTTCCTGCTCGACAATACAGCGGCAGCGTTCCTGTGCGGCAAGATCAGTGCGGGGCAGAAACACCATGCCAACCGCCAGACGACCGCCATCATCAGCATGACCGGTGCGGGCAATATGTTCGATGAAAAAATCACGCGGAATTTCGATATGGATGCCAGCCCCGTCGCCGGTCATTCCGTCCGCATCCACCGCACCCCGGTGCCAAATGGCCTGCAACGCTTCGATTGCAGCATCAACCACCGCACGCGTCGGCTTGCCATCGCGCGCCGCAACGAACCCAACTCCGCAAGCATCATGTTCCATTTCGGGCGCATACACACCCGCCTTGCCAAGCGCATCTTCATTGCGCGCACGCCGTGAAAGCCATGCCTGTGCATCAAACTTGCCGGCCCCAGATGTGCCGGCCCCAGATGTATTGGCCCCAGAAGTCAGGTTCAGATTTGTCTTGGCTTCAAACGCGTTGCTGTTTGTCATAATCTTTGATCCTTTTATAAGGCATCAGCCGCCAGCAGCGGCTTTTGGCGCTTCGCTTTGCGCCGCGATATAGGTAGCGATTGATTCGGCTGCATCACGGCCATCACGCACGCCCCAGACGACCAGCGAGGCACCGCGAACAATATCGCCAGCGGCAAACACACCCGGGATATTCGTCATCATAGTGCGCCAATCGACGGAAACAGTGCCCCATTTGGACACTTCCAGCTCAGGCGTATCAAACATCACCGGGATATCTTCAGCATCAAAGCCCAGCGCCTTGATCACCAGATCAGCCTCAATTTCATGTGCGGAGCCTTCGATAACCTGCGGGACCTGACGGCCAGTGGCGTCAGGACGGCCAAGATGAATTTTCTGCGCCTGAACAGCGCGTACCTTCTCATCACCGAGAAATGCTTGCGGCGCAGACAGCCACTCAAAGATCACGCCTTCTTCCTCGGCATTAGCCACTTCGCGCTGCGATCCCGGCATATTGGCGCGGTCACGCCGGTAGAGACAGGTCACCGATTTTGCGTTTTGACGAACCGCGGTGCGAACACAATCCATCGCCGTATCGCCGCCGCCAATAACGACCACATTGCGGCCATAGGCGTTCAGAACACCCGACTCAAATTCGGCAACCTCATCACCCATGCTTTTACGGTTTGAAGCTGTCAGATAATCCAGCGCCGGAACAATGCCGCCAAGTCCACTGCCCGGGGCGGAAATATCACGCGCCTTATAAACACCAGTTGCGATCAGCACCGCATCATGCGCAGTGCTGATTTCGTCAAAGCTGATATCCTTGCCAACATTCACGTTCAGGCGAAACGTCACGCCGCCATCTTCCAGCAATTTGTGACGGCGCTGAACCACGTCTTTTTCCAGCTTAAACCCCGGAATGCCGTAAACCAGCAAACCACCAACGCGGTCATAACGATCATATATTGTAACCTGATATCCGCCCTGTCGCAGCATATCAGCCGCGGCCAGACCTGCTGGGCCCGCCCCGATAATGCCAACCGATTGTTCCCTCTCGAAAACCGGCTTTGGCGGCTTCACCCACCCATTTTCAAAAGCTGTTTCGGTGATGTGCTTTTCGACCGCGCCGATTGTGACCGACTCAAAGCCTTTTTCAATGACACAACTACCCTCGCAGAGCCGGTCTTGCGGACAAATACGGCCACAGATTTCCGGCATATTGTTCGTTGCCGAAGACAGCTGATACGCCTCTTCCATCCGCCCTTCGGCGGTCAGCATTAACCAATCGGGAATATTGTTGTGAAGCGGGCAGTTGGTCTGGCAAAAGGGCACACCGCATTGCGAGCAGCGCGATGCCTGCGTTTCTGCCGAATCAAGATCGAAATCCTCATAAATTTCATCAAAATCTTCGACGCGCGCATCCGCGCCACGTTTAGCCGGCATTTTTTTATCCGTCGTCACGAATGTCAGCATTTTGTTCGACATAACTAACCTCAGACCGCTTTTGAGAAAAAGTGCGTGCGCGAATCACCCGGCCCTAATCATCCGGCCCTAAACATCCGATTCTTTCTCAAAACCAAGGGAAATCAACGGATGCAACCAAACCCACGCATTAAATAGTCAACAACCATTACCTATTTTTAGAAAAAATTGCAAGTCTTAATGATAAATGTGAAGCATAAGCGCCATGATATATAAATTATGGCCGAATCGGAACTATATAAAACCCCAGCCATATTCTTCATGAATGCAGACGCATGCTTTACCCCTGCTTATGCTCCGTAATTATAGGGATTTTACCGTAATTATAGGGATTTTACCGTAATTATAGGGATTTTACCGTAATTATAGGGATTTGGATTATGGGGACTTTGAATTGACGTCTTTGGCTTTTATGGCTAGCTGTGGGTTTAAGGTCAGGTGTGCCCGGCACCACCCGGCATTAATACGACAGAAATGACAAATTAAAGAGACTCTATAAATGCCATTAACCATTCTCGTTCTGGTTGCCGTCGTTCAGGGGCTTACGGAATTTCTACCAGTATCGTCATCCGGGCATCTGGCGCTGATTCCCCTTCTCACCGACGCGCATTATCAGGGCCGCGCAATTGATGTGGCGGCGCATGTTGGAACCCTTGGTGCGGTGCTGTGGTTTCTGCGGCGAGACTTAATCGAACTGCTGCTGGCATTGCTTCCCGCCTCGCCCCACTCCCCTCTTGCCGATACTACAAGCCCCGATGTGAAAAGGTCCAGGGCGGCAAGCCGACGTTTAATCGCCGCGCTGATTCTTGCCACGCTTCCGGTCATTCTGGTTGGATTTGCCGTGAATAAACTCGATCCAGATTGGTTGACTGACATACATACTCTGGCCTTGGCCAATCTGATTTTTGCCGCGGCCCTATGGTATGCGGATCGCAAGGGCGGTCTGGCCCACGGGATCGCGGACATGCAAATGCGGCCTGCCCTGATCATTGGCCTGGTGCAATGTTTGGCGTTGATCCCGGGGGCTTCGCGCTCCGGCGTGACGATGACGGCGGCGCGCTATCTGGGGTTTGACCGGGTTGGGGCGGCGCGTTTTTCCCTATTGCTGTCGATTCCGGCGATTGGCGGGGCTGGCCTTTTAAAAGGCATCGATATTATCTCGGCCGCAGATGTTCAACTCGGCATTGATGCAGCGATTGTCGCGGTGCTGTCGTTCGGCTTTGCGCTTGCTGCGATTTCTTGGATGATGCGCTGGCTGACCCGCGCCGATTTCACCATCTTTGTATGGTATCGGTTGGGTCTGGGCGCGGCGTTACTGCTGGCGATTTTCGCCGGGGTGATTTAACGCATTGCCTAAATAAAAATTCCGCCCAAACTTCAGGCTAATTAGTCCCGGCTGGCGAATTGTCCTCCGGGCCGGTACCGCGATAAATATTCCGGCAGGATCGCCGCCACCGGGGTTGGAGTGACACCCAGCTCATCAAGTCCGCGCGCGCCTGCAGTAACGACATTATCCATTGCCAACAACCGCACCTGATCAACCGTCACTGGCGGGTTTGGCAACAGCCCCGCAAAGACCGCACCAAGCGACATGATTGGCAATGGGACCGGCAGCAACAACCGGCGGCGACGGATCGCCGATAGGGTGATTTGCATCAGCTCCTTAAAGGTGAAAATATCGGGGCCACCAAGCTCAAAAATACCCCCACGAATGGATTTCGCTTTCCCTTTTTTCACTTGTGTCGCACCATCAAGGCCAAGTGCGATGGCAACAGCCGTAACCACATCGCCGACATAAATCGGCTGCATTCGCATTGACCCACCGCCGGGAAGCGGCAGACCGGGCGCCAGCATCGCCATGCTAGCAAAACGGTTGAAAAAGCTATCACGCGGACCAAATACAATCGATGGGCGCAAGATTACCGCGTCCGGAAAAGCAGAATGCAGCGCGGCCTCACCGGCCGCTTTACTGCTGGCATACCGGCTTTTTGACTCAAAATCAGCGCCAATGGCCGACAGATGAACGACGTCCTTCACACCATGCCGCGCAGCAATAACGCCAATGCGCCCGGGCAATTCACCCTGCAACGCATCAAAACGCTGGCGGCTATTTTCGGCCAGAATACCGATCAGATTGACCACCGCATCAGCCGGCGCGATAACTGTTTCCAGATCTTCATCGTTCAGCACATTTCCCGCGACCACGGTAATTTGGCCAACAACGCCCATCGTTTTCAGAAATTTGGCTTTTTCAGCATTTCTGCACAATACAATGACCCGCATTTTCGCGCGCGCCAGCTTTTCGATAATGGCGCGGCCCAGAAACCCGGATCCGCCGATAACAGCAACCGTCTTATCCATTAGATTTCTCCCGATTCAAAAAAAACATGTCCAAGCAAACCGTAAAAACAGCCGTTAAAAACAATCAACACTGCGATCTCTAAATAGGGACAACCCCCCCAGAGCGCAAGTTTATGCCACGCAAGCAAACATGACCAAAAGCAGGGTTTTTAAAAGCCACGATTTTAGAAATCGGGTTTTGGGGAGGAAAGAAGGTAATTCAAACCTAGTTTGATCTGATTCGCCTGCAACCAGTTGACAAGCGCAACATGGCAGGTATTCTGCGCGCCATTCCAAGATGAGTTCCAACGCTCATCAGGTGCCTGTGCCCAGGTGGCGGAATTGGTAGACGCGCGGGCTTCAGGTGCCAGTGGCCGCAAGGTCGTGGAAGTTCGAGTCTTCTCCTGGGCACCAAATTCCCTGTTTCACCTGCGATAACTCGA
>JAACDV010000223.1 GCA_009936825.1 Bacteroidota bacterium
ACCATCGGCAAAGCGCGTCATCACCGTATCCAGCTCGGACGCTGGCATCCGGCCATGTGCTGACAGAATGCGTGCATCGGGAACAAGCGTCACCAGCCGGTCAAAAACCCGCTGCAAATCATCAATGCGCGGACAGACGCAAAAGACCTGACCGCCGCGGAACATCTCGCGCTTGATCGCCTCACGCAGAACCACACCATCCCACGGCCCCACAAAGGTGCGCACCGCCAGCCGGTCAACAGGCGGCGTTGCAATCAGCGACATTTCGCGAACCCCCGACAGAGCCATTTGCAGCGTTCGCGGGATCGGGGTGGCGGACAGCGTTAACACATGAATATCGCCGCGAAGTTCCTTTAAGCGTTCCTTTTGTCCAACGCCAAAATGCTGTTCTTCATCGACGATCAGCAGTCCCAGATTGTTAAACTTTATCGATTTGGCAAGAAGCGCATGCGTGCCGATGACAATCTGAATCTCACCCGTTTCGATATCAGCGCGAACCTGCTTGGCATCACTGGGGGATGTCATCCGTGACAGCACCCCCATTTTAACCGGAAACCCGGCAAACCGCTCAGCAAACAAACGGCCATGCTGGCGCGCCAGCAAAGTTGTTGGCGCAACCAAGGCCACCTGATATCCAGACATTGCAGCGATAAAGGCAGCCCGCAGCGCAACTTCGGTTTTACCAAATCCGACATCGCCGCAAATTAACCTGTCAGTAGCGCGGCCCGACGCCAGATCGGACACCACATCCTCAATGGCGGCAAGCTGGTCTTCGGTTTCAACAAAACCAAAACGCTCACAAAACTCGGTAAATGATCCGGCTAACGGGCTCAATGGCTCGGCGCGCGCGGTTTCGCGCTGTGCAGCAATGCTGATCAGCTGGTCCGCCATAATCCGCACGCGGCCCTTGATCCGCGCCACACGGGCCTGCCATGCCGCCCCGCCCAACCGGTCAAGCTGGGAGTCGATGCCGGTATTGCCGTAGCGCGAAAGCATTTCGATATTTTCAACCGGCAAATACAGCTTATCCCCGCCAGCATAAACCAGTTGGAGGCAATCATGCGCTCCGCCTGAGGAATTGATGATTGTCAGCCCTTCATAACGGCCAATACCATGCTCGGCATGGACCACCAGATCACCTTCTTCAAGCGCGCTAACCTCGCGCAGAAAATCTTCGCCACGGCCACGTTTGGCGCGCGGACGGGACAGCCGCTGACCAAAAATATCAGTCTCGGTAATAACCATGAGGTGATCAGTTTGAAACCCGGAATCTAACACCCATTCAGATAGATAAAGCCCGCCCTTAACCAGATTATCGAACCTGCTAATGCGCTCGCTTTCAGCCTTACCAAGATGCTCTTCCAGCAATTCTTCGAGGCGCGTGGTGGCGCCCTCACCCGTTGCGGCAATGATGATTGGCCGGTTATCCGCCTCGCGTTCGGCGCGAATGGCCCTCGCAAGCTCAATCACCGCGCTTTGCCCGGGCGTATCACCGCGCGGCAGGACGATACCGGCCCGCCCGCCCGCGTCATTTGGCCCGCCTGCGGCATTTCGCCCGCCTGCGGCATTTAAATTAGTGTCTGACTCACTGGCCGGAGGGGCCGCAAAAGCCATAAACTGGGTGGCGGCAGTGAACAAGGTCCGGGCTTCATTCTCGTCAAGATAGAGCCGATTTGCCGGCAGCGGACGATAGGTCATGCTGGCATCATCGCCGCCCGGATCTTGGCGTGCGCCAAAAAAATCATTGATCTGCGTAAATCGGGCCGAACTTGCCGCTGCGGTTTCATGGTCCAGAACCACCGTCCAATCCGGGCAATAATCGGTCAAGCTGTCGAGCGTCTCATGAAATAACGGCAGCCAATGCTCGGCGCCCGGATGCATTCTTCCGGCGGAAATTGATTCATAGAGCGGATCACGGCTGGCCAGCGTGCCAAACGCCGCACGATAGCCGGTGCGAAAGCGCTCAATCGTCCCTTCATCAAGCTGAAATTCGGCGACAGGCCGCAGAAAAACCTCTTCAAGCTTGGCAATATTACGCTGCGTGGCAGCGTCAAAGCTGCGGATGACCTCAAGCTCATCACCAAAGAAATCCAGCCTTACCGGCATCTCCCGGCCCGAGGGGAAAATATCCACAATGCCGCCGCGAAGGGCAAATTCACCCGTCTCGCGCACTGTATCGGTGCGCAGATACCCCTGCTTTGAGAGATGTTCGGCAAGCTGGGACGGTCCCCTGTGATCACCGGACCTGAGCGCCAACGTCTGATTGGCAAAATAACTGAGCGGGGGGACGCGCTGCAAAATAGCATTTATCGTAGTGATCACAATGTTACCGCTGGGACTACTGCCCGGATTACCGCCGGGACTACTGCCACTTGCTCCGCGCTCCAATGCGTCAGCCAGCCATGCCAGCGTTTCAACGCGTTGGCCAACCAGCGCGCCCTGCGGCGATAGCCGGTCAAACGGCAAACAATCCCAAGCCGGAAACAGCATTACGTTGATCTCAGGGCACAGCCGCTTCACCGCATCACGCATCGCGATCATCCGCTGATCATCACGCGCGACATAGACTAAATCCTGCCCTCGGGCATCGCCGGTTTCAGGGGATAGGTATTTGGCGATGGCAAGCATGTTGGCACCGTCGGGAAGTCCCCATACTTGCGTATTAAGATCAATATCGTTAAGTAATTTACTAATTTTAGACACTTATTTTACTTTTTTGAACTCTTTAATTAATCTGAACACATCATTATCATGATCTGCTGGCACCGGCGCATTACCCATTACCCAAGCGTAAATCCGGTCGTCCCCTGCGTCTAAAAGAGCCTCAAAATCATCTAGCTGCGCGTCCGTCATTCTGGCAAGATGTTCGCTCGCAAAATGCCCTAGAAGAAGATCGGTTTCCTTCATTCCGGTATAGCTGGACTGATAGATCAAACGCCGAAGCCGAATCTGCCGCGGAGTCATTTCCCCGGATTTTATCGGGTTTGGATCAGGTTTACGCGATTGTTCCATTTCATCTCCGATCGAAAAATAGCAAGCTTTACGCGGCTGAACAGCTAGCGAAAGCAGTAAATTCTGATGCATCATCGGCCAGAAGCACCGTCGGCCAGATGCATCATCGGCCAGATGCATCATCGGCCAGAAGCACCTTCGGCCAGAAGCATCATCGGAATATGCCACGCCGTGGCAACAAAGCAATGCCGGAGTTTCGCTTTGGGAATTTTCTCATTTTGTTTAGTGTCCCGCTTTAGAGTAATCTGAAAGCCGAACTGATGAACCTGAAAGGCGCCTCCTTTGCATCCACGGCGACCGAGTGAAATTTTTGGACTGTTTGCCGCGACAACGGCGCCTCCCGGTGTTGGCTCAAAACTGGCTGCCATCATAGAAAAGCGGATTGGCGCGCATGTCATTGATGTTTTGCGGCATCTTCCCGTCGGCCTGATTGACCGCAGCGCCCGCCCGCCGCTGAGCGATATTACCGATGGCAGCATTGCCACCTTTGATGTTCTTGTTGTCAAACATGACAAAACCCCGCCGGGAACGCGCCGTCCGTGGCGGGTCATCTGCGAGAATGAAACGGGTAATCTCGACATTATATTTTTCCATGTCCGAGATGATTATGTCAGCCGCATGTTGCCTGCAGGGGAACGCCGCATTGTTAGTGGCCGCGTTGAAATTCGCCAGGATCGGGTTCAAATGGCGCATCCCGATCATATC
>JAACDV010000224.1 GCA_009936825.1 Bacteroidota bacterium
ATGACCGCCACCGATATGGATATGGATATTTCAACCGAGGTTGGCTGTTCAGTTGGCACCGAGGGAACAACGACTGTATCGGCGCATATGCTGTATGATATTGCCCGCAAGCTGCCGGATGGTGCTGAGGTTGAACTGAGCGTTGCTGATGGCCATGCGATGATCAATGCTGGCCGGTCAAATTTTCGCCTGCCAACATTGCCGGTCGAAGATTTCCCAGCGATCAATTCAACCGAACTGCCGATCAGCTTTGTTTTAACCGCTGCCGACATCCGGGATTTGATTGATGCAACACGGTTTGCCATTTCTACCGAGGAGACCCGCTATTACCTGAACGGTATTTATCTGCATAAGTCTGAGTCTGGCGATTTGTGTGCGGTTGCTACTGATGGTCACCGTCTGGCCCTGACGCGGCAATCCCTGCCCTCTGGTGCGGCGTCAATGCCATCTATTATTTTGCCTCGCAAAGCGGTTACTGAGCTTCGCAAGCTGCTTGATGATTTTGAGGGTGATGTGAATGTATCATTGTCGGACACCAGAGCGGAATTTGGATTTGGCGCGGTCAATCTGAAGAGTAAGCTGATCGACGGCACCTTCCCCGATTATACGCGGGTTATTCCAGAGGGAAATGACCGGATTATGCAGGTTGATGTGGCCGCCTTTTCAGCCGCAGTCGACCGTGTTTCGACAATTTCGTCAGAAAAATCACGCTCCGTAAAATTGCGGCTGCAACCGGGCATGTTGAACCTGTCCGCAAGCAGTACCGATGCCTCTAGCGCGGTGGAAGAGCTTGAAGTCAGCTATGATGGCCCGGAAATGGAAATCGGGTTCAACGCACGCTATCTGTTGGATATCGCCAGTCAGGTTATGAGTGACACAATTGAGTTTGCGCTTGCCGATCAGGGTTCGCCCAGTTTGGTCAGGGCACCAGGCGACGAGGCTACGCTTTTTGTCCTGATGCCGATGCGTGTGTGAGTTGCCATTGGCAGGAACGTTACACAAACTGAATCCAGCGGCATCTAATCAGCCGCCACATTCCCGTCAGGTATCGCACCAGCCTGATTTGTGGGTGTCATCGCTTCGCCTGAATAATTTTCGTAATTATGAGACGGCGAAAATAGATATAAAAGCTGGGCCGGTCTTGATTGTTGGGGCGAATGGTGCCGGTAAAACCAATATGCTTGAGGCGGTATCGTTGCTGGCGCCTGGCCGTGGCATGCGGCGGGCGCGGGCTGAACATCTGCCGCGGCGGGGTGCCACTTCGAAATGGGCGGTTGCCGGTGTGTTGCAATCTGGTGATGCCTCTTTCAAGATTGGCAGCGGTGTACCGAACGATTCTGAAACTGGACGTCGCGTCATGCGGCTGAATGGGGCCACGGTTTCGCAGTCAGAGATTGGCGCATTATTGTCCGCATCATGGTTAACGCCGCAGATGGATGGCATCTTTGTCGATAGTCCGGGTGCCCGCAGGCGGTTTCTTGACCGGCTCGTCATCGCGTTCGATCCGGCCCATATTGCCCGCACCAACCGCTATGAAAAAACCTTGCGGGAACGGGCGGTGCTGCTGACTGAACAACGCGGTGATGATGCGTGGTTGAGCGCGCTGGAACGTGCACTTGCCGAAACTGCGGTGGCGATAACGGCGGCCCGGCTGGCGCTAATCGATGATCTTAATATCGAGGCGGCAACAGGATGGTTCGGATTCCCGGGCGCAGAGCTTGAATTGATTGGCGAATGCGAAAACTGGCTTGCTGAGATGCCCGCACTTGCCGTTGAGGAGCGTTTGGCCGCCGCCGCCAAACAGGCGCGTCAGAACGGTGATCGGGCAATGCCGGGCCCGCATGCAAGCGAGCTTGGGGCGTTGCATTTGCAGACCGGAACGCCAGCGGTTTTGGCCTCGACAGGTCAGCAGAAAGCATTGTTGATTGCGGTGATATTGGCCCATGCGCGTTTGCAGAAACGCCGACTCGGGCATGCGCCTTTGATGCTGATGGATGATGTGGCGGCGCATCTGGACGCAGAGCGCAGAGGCGCATTGTTTGATGCGATAGGCGTACTTGGTGCCCAAAGCTGGTTCAGCGGCACCGATATCGATGATTTCGAAGGTTTACAAGATCAGGCGCAGATATTCAGGATAAATCTGCTCAACCAGGACGCCAGCCCACCAGATATTGAGGTAGTGAGATGAGTGAAGACGAAAATCAGATGGCCGATGCCGCCACGGATTATGACGCCGACTCTATCAAGGTTTTGCGTGGACTAGACGCTGTGCGGAAACGCCCTGGCATGTATATTGGTGACACGGATGATGGGTCTGGCCTGCATCATATGGTTTACGAAGTTGTCGATAACGCTATCGACGAGGCGTTGGCTGGGCATTGTGACATTGTCGAAGTGGTAATGAACGCTGATGGTTCGGTAACTGTGACCGATAATGGGCGTGGCATTCCGGTTGATATTCATACCGAAGAAGGTGTGTCCGCGGCCGAGGTGATCATGACCCAGCTGCATGCCGGTGGAAAGTTTGATAATAACTCCTACAAGGTGTCTGGCGGATTGCACGGGGTTGGGGTGTCG
>JAACDV010000225.1 GCA_009936825.1 Bacteroidota bacterium
AGCGCGTGTTCGCCATCTTATTGGCGCAGAAGAAATAGCCATGATGAAACCCGATGCCTATCTGGTCAACACATCGCGCGCGCCCATCGTTAACATGAAGGCATTGACAAATTCGCTGGCGAACCGACAAATTGCTGGTGCCGCGATTGACGTTTACGACCATGAGCCAGTTTTGGCCACTGATCCGCTTCGCAATACGCCCAATCTTTTGATGACACCACATATCGGCTATGTCACACGCGAAACGATGCATATTTTCTATGGCGAAACGTTAGAAGCTGTCGAGGCGATGATCGCTGGCACCCCAATTCGTGAGTTAACGCCATAATCTTTATCAAGTAAAAATTTCATTGTTTTCCCGACCAGTCTATTGCGGCAATTCGCTGTCTAGCACTCATTGCCAATAAATCTGGCAAAACGAATTTATATAGGCCATGACTGAATTATATGCGGCGTGGTATCTCAGGCAATGCCCGCACTTAGGCCGAACTGATTCTATGTAAATTTTGATTTTTCCTGATGTAACACCAAATTGCTGCTGTCATTGCACCACAAAACTGCTATCTTTAGGTCATATTCGTCAGGTTTTCAGGGACCCCACTGCGCATGCGACCGAACGCGTCTCAATCCACAGATTTGCACCCGATTTTTTCCTTTGCAAATGGGGAATTGGGTATGGTGTCCAACCATTTCATCCGGTCAATCGAGAAAATCACCGGACAACCACGCATCCGTAAAATCTATTTTGACTATGTGAATGATGATTTGCCACCGCAGAATTTCTGGTCAGATGCGCTTGGGCGGCTCAATATTTCAATTGATCTGACGCGAAGCTATGTTAATGGCATTGCCACCTCAATTCCGGCCACTGGGCGGGTGCTTGCTATTGCCAACCACCCTTATGGTGTGATTGACGGTCTGGTACTTTGCGCGTTGATGGCCGAAGTTCGCCAAGATTACAAAATCATCACACATCGCGTCCTTCGACAGGCCCCAGCCGTTATGGATAAAATTCTGCCTGTTGATTTTGACGAAACCGAAGCTGCACTGGCTAATAATTTAAAGACAAGAGCCGATGCGGCAAAATATTTGAGAAATGGTGGCGCGGTAATCGTTTTTCCAGCTGGTGCCATTTCGCTGGCGCCAAACCTTGTTGGCAATGCCATTGATACCGATTGGAAAACCTTTGCCGCCAAGCTGGCGCAGGCTCCCGACACAACGACCATCCCATTTTACTTTGATGGGCGTAATTCGCTGTTATATCAAATGGCGCGCCGGATCAGCGTAACGCTTGGCTATTCCTTGATGTTTCGCGAAATCTGCAAAAAGATGGGCCATACAATTTCGCTGCAGATGCGCCAGCCCATACATGCCAGCACCCTTAACCAATTTAGCACTCGAACCGAAGTGACCGAATATTTGCGCAAATGCACCTATGGATCTTAATCCAAGGCCGTGAATTACAAAAATTTCTGGAAGGCCTGACTAGCGGTAAAGATAGATCGGGCTTGTCCAGCATAAGGTGCCATCTTCCAACGTTACCCGAACAAAGATCGGGTTATCGCCTTGCGGCTGCAATGAAATGCTACGTTCAACCTGCATAGATTGATGCGGGTTGATTGTCGGAAGGCGGAACAGCTTTAGATAGCGCGGCAAAACCCCACTATTATCGAAAACCTCATCCTCGAATCCGATATCTTCTAAAGGCACACCAGCCTTGATCAATGGCGTTTCAATTTTCAATGTACCGCTATACGGATCGGCAAGAACCATGTCGAAACCGCCAATATTGCCGGTGGTCAAAGCGCGCCAGTTCAATTCAACCGGTGACGGCTGATTCAGCGTTTTATCCTTATTGAAAAAATTGATTGGGCTTGCCGATATGATTTCATTTTCAGACAGAAAGGCCGAACCATCCCAAATCACCTGCCGGAAACGCCCCCGATATTCAGCGCCTTCCCAAACCACGCGGATCCGGCTGCCAAGATCTTCTTTTGCATAAGGGCGAATTGTTTCAATCAGGTTTAATCCATTGAAAATATCGACCCGTTCAATGGCAACACTGGCGCGGATGTCAACCTTGATCGACAGATCACCTGATGGCAGATGAACGATATCGCCCATGATCGCCTGATTGGCCGCCATGCCCTTGTCGCGGCCATGCCGCGGATCATCATGAAA
>JAACDV010000226.1 GCA_009936825.1 Bacteroidota bacterium
CCGCCGCCGCATCGCTATCTGCATCCGGATGCAATGCCGCCAACAACATGTCCAGATTGTCGTAATGCAGAGCCAGAATCCGCGCTGTAGCTTGGCCAACCTGACGAATGCCAAGCGCATAAATGAACCGCTCAAAGCCAATATTGCGGCGAGCATCTATCGATTCCATCAGGTTTGATATGGAAATATCGCCATAGCCATCCAACGCGCCAATCTCTGTTTGACGTTGATGCAGGCGGAAAATATCGGCGGGCAAACGCACCCATCCCAGCTCGCCCAACTGCTCAATCTGGCGGGCCCCAAGACCTTCGATATCAAAGGCATCGCGCGAAACAAAATGTTTCAGCCATTCGAGGCGCTGGGCATCACAGTTGACGCCATTTGTGCATCGGCGCACAGCCTCACCATCCGGGCGGATGGCATCGGCCCCACAAACCGGGCACATTGCCGGAAACACATAGGCGGTGCTATCGGTGGGGCGTTTCTCAGGTAATATTTTAACCACTTGCGGAATGACGTCACCCGCCCGCTGGATCACGACCGTGTCGTTAATGCGGATATCCTTGCGGTTAATTTCATCCTCATTATGCAAGGTTGCGTTGGAAACCACGTCACCGCCGACGGTAACAGGTTCTAGGCGTGCCACCGGGGTGAGGGCGCCCGTCCGGCCAACCTGAATGTCGATTGCCCGCACGATGGTTTGCGCCTGTTCGGCGGGGAATTTATGGGCCAGTGCCCATCTGGGTGCGCGTGCCACCTGCCCAAGCCGGGTTTGGTAATCATGCCGATCGACTTTGTAAACGACCCCATCAATATCATAGCTGAGGGTGGCCCGCGCTTCGCCAATCTGATCGTAGCAGGCCAACAATTCGGCAGTGGTCTGGCAACGCGCCGAGAATGGATTGACCGAAAAGCCGAAGTCTCTCAATGCCGCCAGAAAATCCCAATGCGTTGCCGTTATATCATCGCTGGTCTCGCCCATCGAATAGGCAAAGAATTTGAGATTGCGGCTGCCGGTGATGCTGGGGTCCTTTTGGCGCAGTGATCCGGCCGCTGCATTGCGCGGGTTGGCAAACAACTTCCCGCCGCTTGCTTCCTGTGCTGTGTTTAGCGCCAGAAAATCGGTGCGATCCATATATAACTCGCCGCGCACCTCAAATATCGCTGGCGGATTGCCTGAAAGCTGCTTTGGAATTGCCGAAATCTCACGGATGTTTTGCGTGACATCCTCACCTTCGCTGCCGTCACCTCTGGTCGCCGCACTTGCCAATGTCCCCGCCTCATAACGCAAAGAAAGCGATAACCCGTCAATTTTGGGCTCGGCGGTTAGCGCCATCTCGGCGGTCTCGCCAAGCGACAGGAATTTTCGAACGCGCGTTACAAAGTCGGCAATATCCTCGGCTGAAAAGCCGTTATTAAGGGATAGCATCGGTTTGGCATGCTGAATTTTCCCAAAGCCACTGGTAAGGGGAGTGCCAATTTTAACCGATGGGCTGTCAGGCCGGGCCAATCCGGGGAAAGTCGCCTCTAATGCGCGGTTGCGGGCGACTAGCGAGTCATAGGCGGCATCGCTGATCACCGGATCATCATCGCCGTGATATCGTGCATCGTGAAAGGTGATGGCTGCTGCTAATGTCGCAAGCTCATCCGCCACAGACAGCATATCCATCTGCTCTGGCGGTTCTTTTCCGGGTGTGACTGCGGCGAGTGCATTATCACTCATCACTGTCTTTGCCATTTACCCCTCCATCAGTGCCGTTGCGGCGGCTCTTGCTTGTGGGGTGATTGTCTCGCCAGCCAGCATCCGGGCAATTTCTTCGACACGCTGATCGCTATCCAACGGCTCGGTGCCGCTAACAACACTATCTTCAAGGGCGACTTTGGCAATCCGCATATGATGCCGACCTTTTGCTGCCACCTGCGGGGAGTGGGTGACAACCAGCGTTTGCACACTATTTCCAAGGCGCGAAAGCCGGTCACCGACCGCTGCTGCAACGGCGCCGCCAACCCCTGAGTCAACCTCGTCAAAAATCAGGGTTCGGGTGGCGCTTTGATCCTCTAGCGCAACTTTCAGGGCCAGCAGGAAACGCGCCAATTCGCCGCCTGATGCAATGCGGTCAATGGGTCCCGCACGCATGCCTTTATTGGTGCTGGCCTCAAAGCGCACCTGATCCCGTCCCAATGGCCCCCATTGCTGTTCTGGCAGGGGGCTGACATTTGTCACAAAACTGGCATTTTCGAGTTTTAGTGGCGGTAATTCGGTCATCACCACCCGATCTAGCGCCGCGGCGGCCAATTGCCGGTTGCGGCTCACAATGTCGGCGTTCTGGTGGTAAAAGGCGCTCCATTGCCGTTCGGTTTCGGTTAGTCCGGCCAATGTACCTGCGGTGTCCTCTAGCCCCGCCAGACTTTGCGCCAGCTTTTCATGAATTTCCGGCAATTGGCTGACATCGCACGCATGTTTGCGCGCCTGTTGCCGCAATTCATGCAGGCGGTCGTCTACTTCCTGCAAACGATGCGGATCAGCTTCAAGTTCATGTGCCGCGCTGCTGATGGCGGCCCCGGCCTCGCCTAGTTCGGCCGAAGCACGTTCCATCGCGGCAAGGGATTGATCCAGTGCGCCGCCCGCCAATGGTGCTACTTTCTCCAACGCACCAAGGGCTTTGCCAATCACGCTTTGTGCGCCGGATTCGCCAAATACCGTATCCTCAACAAGGCCAAGGCCCTCACCTATTCTGCCAACATTGCTGAGCATTTCACGTTGGCCGGCAAGGCTGGCTTCCTCATCCGCTTGGGGGCTTAATTTATCTAGCTGTTCAACCGCATCGCGCAACCATTCTTCATCACTGCGCGCCTGTTCCAGCTCTTGTTGTGCCCTCAGCAAATCATGCTTGGTTTTTTGCCAGCTATGCCAACCCGCCTCTAGCTTTGCAAGGGCGTCTGCATGGTTTGCTGCCTTGTCGAGCAGGGCAATATGGGTTGCAACATCCAGCAGGCCGCGCCCTTCGAACTGTCCCTGTATCTCGACCAGCATATCGCCAATTTCACGCAGCATTGCGAGCGAGACCGGCACATCATTCATGCTGGCGCTAGATTTGCCGTCCATACGCAAACGTCGGCGCAATATCAGCGTGGATTCGCCAGGAATCCCAGCCGCATCAAGGCGGGCCATGATCGGGTGATCTTCATCAATGGTAAAGCTGGCAGTGACATGTGCCTGATCGGCACCATTTCGGATCAGGCCGAAATTGGCGCGGCTACCAAGGGTCAGGCCAAGCGCATCAAGAAGAATGGATTTGCCGGCCCCCGTTTCGCCAGTCAGGACTGTCAGACCCTCCTCAAATCGAAGGGTTAGCTGCTCTATCAGGACGATGTTGGAGACAGTCAGGCTCTGCAGCATTGCTATTTTTCGAAATAACCGGTCACACGATCAATGGTGCGCTGGAAAATCCCTTTCGGCAAGTCACGCTCCGGATCTTGCTGTATCTCAAGAAGTCGCTCTGTCCAGATTGAATCTGCGAAATTGTAAGTGGCAACCTTGCTAATTCGGTCAGCCTCGTCAGTCAGGCCAAGCGCCAGATAAGCCTCGGACATACGAAACAGGGCTTCGGGCACCTGATTGGTTCGCTGAAAGTCGTCGATGACAATCTGAAAGCGTTGCAGGGCCGCGCCATAATACCCTGATTTGAGATAATAGCGACCAACGGCCATTTCTTTGCCCGCAAGGTGAGAGCGCGTCAGGTCAATTTTCAATTGCGCATCACGGCTATAGGGGCCGTCGGGAAAACGACGTTGCAGCTCTTCAAAGGCGATAAGTGCGAGACGTGTCATTTCGGCGTCACGC
>JAACDV010000035.1 GCA_009936825.1 Bacteroidota bacterium
ATTGATCTGGAAAGTATTCCGCTTGATGACGCCAAAACCTTTGAGATGCTGTCGGCGGGTGAAACTGTTGGGGTTTTCCAGTTGGAATCCGCGGGAATGCGCGATGTTCTAAAGGGTCTGAAACCCGACCGGTTTGAGGATATCATCGCAGTGGTGGCGCTGTATCGTCCGGGCCCGATGGAAAACATCAAGGACTATGTGGCGCGCAAGCACGACCCGTCGCAAGTCACCTACATGCATCCAAAGCTGGAGCCTGTTTTGGCGGAAACCTACGGAATTATGATCTATCAGGAACAGGTGCAGCAGGCGGCGCGCGTTCTGGCTGATTATACGCTTGGCGGGGCCGATCTTCTTCGTCGTGCGATGGGTAAGAAAATTCAGGCAGAGATGGACATGCAGCGCCAGACCTTCATTAAGGGCGCGGTTAAAAATGATCTGAGTGAACAGCTTGCCTCGGACGTATTTGATCAGATATCGGCTTTTGCCGGCTATGGGTTTAACAAGTCCCACGCTGCCGCCTATGCGATGGTCTCCTACCAGACGGCATATCTGAAGGCGAATTATCCCGAGGAGTTTCTGGCGGCCTCGATGGCCCTTGATTCTGGTAGTACC
Organism: Bacteroidota bacterium; assembly: GCA_009936825.1. The sequence goes on from JAACDV010000035.1 coordinate 613, forward strand.
GACAAGCTCGCTATTTTTCGCCAAGAATGTGCGCGTGAGGGGATCAATCTGCTGCCGCCCGACCTCAATCATTCAGGCGCCAGCTCTAAGGTGGAGCCCCCCACGCATGAAAAAGAGGGACGCGCATCTGATCACCATTCCCCGGATCACCATTCCCAGGTTCGCTACTCATTAGGAGCGATTAAAAATGTCGGCGCTGAGGCAATGGCGCTTGTAGTTGCTGAGCGGGAGGCAAACGGGCCTTTTACGGACCTTGCCGATTTGCTGCGCCGTCTTCCCAAAGAGGCAGCCAATCGCCGCCAACTGGAAAGTCTGATAAAGGCCGGGGCATTAGACTCGATCCATAACAATCGTCGGGAACTAATTGAAAATATTGATACTATCCTTGCATATGCAGATACTATGTGGCGCGATTCGCACTCCAGTCAGGACAGTCTGTTCGGCGGCAGTGATGCGCTAGATCAGGCGGTGCGGCTAACCTCATTCGATGATTGGAGCGGAATGGATAGGCTTCGTGAAGAGTTTGAGGCGTTGGGGCTGTATCTTTCGGCACACCCGCTGGACGGCTATGCGGGGCGTCTTGACCGGTTGAAAGTTATCACCGCAACCCAGCTTGCCGCGATGATTGAAAGCCGCAATTTTAAGCCGCGGATTAATCTTGCCGGGTCGGTGACGGCCAAACAGGTTCGCGTCTCGCAGCGCGGTAATAAATTTGCCTTTGTTCAATTTACCGATCAGACCGGTGTTTTCGAGGTCACCTTCTTTTCCGATATTCTGGCGGAATCTGCCGCGCTTTTGGATAGCGACATGCCGGTACTGGTTTCGGCCAATCTAAAGCTGGAGGAAAACGGCCCGCGCCTTACCGCCGGAAAGGTGCAGGCGCTGGATGATGCGATTGCGGCGTGGCATGGCGGCGTTGGTGTCTGGCTTCAGGATGAGCGCCCGCTGGAGGCTTTGAAGGATTTGCTGGTTTCTGACGGGCCGGGCAAGGCCGAGGTTAAGCTGAAAGTTATGGTGCAGAACCATGAGGTCAGCCTAGCGGTTCCGGGGCGTTTTAAGCTTAGCGGCGATGTCCGTCAGGCGCTTCGTCAACTGCCGGGTGTTCTCCGGGTTCAGGATATTTAGAGCCGCCGCCGTTAATAGCGATCAAGGAACGTCTTTTCGGCTTGCATTTATGCTGCGCTTTGGCTACTGATCTGGCAATTCACACATGCGGGCAGGCGCCTGGCGACAGCAGTCGTTGAGGGGCCATTCCGGTGAGGGTTTTAAACCTTTCATTTCCTGCATGGAGGCTCAACCGGAGAACAGGAGTTTACGACCATGTCTCTACCTACCTTTACGATGCGCCAAATGCTTGAAGCTGGCGTTCATTTTGGCCACAGCACACGTCGCTGGAATCCCCGCATGGAGCCGTTTATTTTCGGCGAGCGGAACAAAATCCACATCCTTGACCTGCAACAGACCGTGCCGATGCTGCACGCCGCGCTGAAAGCGCTGAGCGACGTTACGTCCCGCGGTGGCCGGGTTCTGTTCGTGGGAACAAAGCGCGCCGCATCTGAGAAGATTGCCGAAACGGCGCGTAATTGCGGTCAGTATTATGTCAATCATCGCTGGCTTGGCGGCATGATGACGAACTGGGCAACTGTCTCGCAGTCGATCCGTCGTCTGCGTGAGCTTGAAGGCCGGATGGAAAGCGATGAGGTCAATCAGCTGACCAAAAAGGAAATCCTGCAACTAACGCGTGAGCGTGACAAGCTGGAGATGACGCTTGGCGGAATTAAAGAGATGGGTGGCCTGCCAGACATGCTGTTCATTATCGATACAAACAAAGAATCCATTGCCGTTGAAGAAGCCAACCGGCTGAACATCCCGGTTATTGCGATTGTAGATTCGAACGCGCGTCCGGAAGGTGTTGATTACATCATTCCCGGAAATGATGACGCCATGCGCGCTATCTCATTCTATTGTGAGCTGGCTCAGGCGGCTGTTCTTGACGGATTGCAGACCGAAGTAATGAAAGCTGGCGGCGACGCCGGTTCTGCTGTTGAGGCACCTGTTGAGGCGGCAATTGTTGAAGCCGAAGCCCCCGCCGCAGAAGCTGCGCCTGCTGCAGAAGCTGCACCTGCTGCAGAAGAAGCTGCGCCTGCTGCCGAAGCTGCACCGGTTGAAGCTGCTGTCGAGGCACCTGCCGATGAGGCCACTGCCGGGTAACGCCGGTAAGGTTTTTGCCAAATGACCTCGTCCCGGTAACGGGACGGGTTGATTTATGAACGCTGAGCTAAAATTTAATTCGTCTGAAATGGGAACTTAACGATGAGCGTTACTGCTGCACTGGTGAAAGAACTGCGTGATATGTCTGGCGCGGGGATGATGGACTGTAAAAAAGCGCTGGCTGAAACTGACGGTGATATGGATGCTGCCGTTGATTGGCTGCGCACCAAGGGTCTGGCAACAGCTGCCAAGAAATCTGGCCGCGTTGCATCTGAAGGCCTTGTTGCCTTTGCTGTTGACGGGCAGAAGGGCGCCTTGATTGAATTGAACGCCGAAACTGACTTTGTCGCGCGCAATACCGAATTTCAGGAATTTGCTGCAACTTTGGCAACATTGGCGCTGACTGTTGATGATGTCGAAGCGCTGTCGCAAGCTGATTATCCGTCGACAGGAAGAAATGTTGCAGATGAACTGACCAACAAGATCGCAACAATCGGTGAGAACATGTCGCTGCGCCGGATGCAGGTGCTTAGTGTTGGATCGGGAGCAGTTGTATCTTACATGCACAACGCAACCGCCCCCGGCCTGGGCCGGATCGGTGTTCTGGTTGCGCTTGAATCAACGGGTGATGCCGAAGTTCTTCAGAATCTTGGCAAGCAGATTGCCATGCATATCGCCGCAACATCGCCGGCCAGCCTGTCGGTTGAGGATCTTGACGCCGAGGCAGTCCAGCGCGAGCGTGACGTGCTGATCGAACAGGCAAAAGCGTCTGGAAAGCCGCAAGAAATCGCAGAGAAGATGGTCGAAGGCCGGATGAAGAAATATTATCAGGAAGTTGTGCTTCTTGAGCAAACTTCGGTCATTGATGGTGAAACCCGGATTGCTGATGTTGTCGCCAATGCCGGCGGAGATGCCGGCGCCGAAATTGCGCTGACAGCTTTTGTCAGATTTAATCTTGGCGAAGGAATCGAAAAAGAAGAATCCGACTTTGCCGCCGAGGTGGCAGCAGCAGCAAAAGGGTCCTGATCAAAATAGACGGAGGCGACACATGGCAGATGGCGAGGTTGAGTTAACGGAACATCGGTATTCCCGTGTTCTGTTGAAAATATCCGGCGAATCGCTAATGGGTACCCATTCCTATGGTATCGATCCGGAAATGGTCGCCACTGTCGCCCGTGAAGTCAAAGATGTCGTACATTCCGGGGTCGAGACATGTCTTGTTATCGGCGGCGGCAATATCTTTCGCGGTGTGTCTGGTGCAGCGGCGGGAATGGAGCGCGCCACCGGTGACTATATGGGAATGCTTGCCACGGTGATGAACGCGCTGGCAATGCAAAGCGCGCTAGAAGCTATCAATGTTCCAACACGCGTTATGTCTGCGCTACCCATTAGTGCCGTTTGTGAGCCGTATATTCGCAGGCGCGCCGTTCGCCACCTTGAAAAAGGCCGTGTGGTAATTTTTGCGGCAGGAACCGGCAACCCCTTCTTTACGACGGATACTGCAGCGGCATTGCGCGCGTCCGAAATGGGGTGTGTGGCGCTGTTAAAGGGCACCCGCGTTGACGGTGTCTATTCTGCCGATCCGGAAAAAGATAAAACCGCAAAGCGCTATGATCAGTTAAGCTATCTTCAGGTTCTGTCTGAAGATTTGCGCGTTATGGATGCGTCTGCGGTATCGCTTGCGCGCGAGAACAACATTCCGATTCTAGTGTTCTCGATTGAGGATTCGGGCGGATTTGAACGCGTTTTGAGACATGAGGGCAAATTCACGATCGTGAAATGATCTGTAACTTTTGATGGTCCCTCTGGCCGGATAAACTGGCCGGATAAACTGGCCGGATAAACTGGTTGGGGTTCAGGGGTGTTGAGCGTAGATATTCACATTCACACAAAAACAATTCATATTAAGTAAATTTCGTCGGTTAAGGGAGATTGGTAGATGTCTGGAATGGATCTTGATGACATCAAACGCAGAATGGAAGGCAGTCTGAATAGTCTGCAAACCGAATTTATGGGTTTGAGGGCAGGGCGTGCTTCTACCGGGATGCTTGAGCCAATTATGGTTGATGCTTATGGCTCAAAAATGCCAATGAATCAGGTTGGAAATATTTCCGTTCCCGAATCGCGCCTGTTGACGGTTACGGTCTGGGATGCAGGACTTACTGCTGCGGTGGAAAAAGCCATTCGCGAGTCTGATTTGGGGCTTAACCCGATGGCCGAGGGCACGTTAATCCGGGTTCCCATTCCTGATCTGGCCGAAGAGCGTAGAAAAGATATGGTCAAGGTAGCAGGCAAATATGCCGAAGCAGCCCGGGTATCGGTTCGAAATGTGCGCCGCGACGGTATTGAATCCGCGCGCAAGCTGGAAAAGGAAAGCGCCATTTCTGAAGACGAGCGCCGTGGGCTTGAGGCAGATATTCAAAAGCTGACGGACGATCATGTGAAAATGATTGATGAAGCGTTTGCTAATAAGGAAAATGAAATCACTCAAGTGTGAATCGACGCTAGTCTGGTGTTTTCAAAATAGGATTTTTAGAGCTTATGAACAGTATTCCGTATCACCTTGCTATAATCATGGATGGCAATCGCCGTTGGGCACGGGGCAACGGATTGGGCTCGCTTCGCGGTCACCAACAGGGGGCCGATACTCTCAAAACTGTGGCAAAACACGCGCATGAATACGGCGTGAAATGGCTTTCAGTCTTTGCTTTTTCGTTTGAAAATTGGAAACGCCCAAAGCCTGAAGTAGAGGGGTTGATGGGGTTGCTGGCGCGTTTTCTTGAAAATGACGTTGACGAGTTGAATGATCAGAATGTTAAATTACGGGTGATTGGAAATCGCACGCGCTTTAGCCCCAGACTTATTGACCTTATCGAATGGGCTGAAAAAGAAACCTCCAACAATAGTGGCCTCAATCTAACCTTGGCGATAGATTATGGGGGACGGCAGGAAATTGCGATGGCAGCGCGCCTCGCGGCCACCGAGGTTGCCAGCGGTATCATCAGTATCGAGGACATTAACGAAGATTTTCTAAAATCGCGAATGCTGTCATCAGCATTGCCGGAAATTGACCTTCTGATTCGCACCGGTGGTGAACAGCGTGTGTCAAATTTTATGCTGTGGGATATATCCTATGCAGAATTGCATTTCACCCCTGTCTTTTGGCCAAACTTTACCATTTCTGACCTCGAAAAAGCCCTAGATGATTTTAGTAAACGTGACCGCCGTTTTGGCGGGAATACGTTGCGTGAGGTCGAACGACCCACAGGTGTTGAGGAGGTCGTGGTTGATGACGTCTCAAAGACCGTTCACGTCAACTCAAATCGTCAAATCGTTTGATTAGATGCTAGGCCCGTTGCAATCACGTACCGGGCAATC
>JAACDV010000003.1 GCA_009936825.1 Bacteroidota bacterium
GCGCCCCTAAACTCTCGCAGAGCGCCCCTAAACTCTCGCAGAGCGCATGGTCACGAATTCTTCAGCCGCTGTTGGGTGAATGCCAATCGTTGCGTCGAAATCAGCTTTTGTTGCACCGGCCATGATCGCAACCCCGATGCCTTGCATGATTTCACCAGCGTCCGGGCCCAGCATATGCGCGCCCACCACAATGTCGCTTGCGGTATCAACAATCAGCTTCATGAAGGTCTTTTCTGACCTGCCGGAAATGGTGTTTTTCATCGCGTTAAACTGGCTCGTATAAACCGTTATTTCTGTATATTTTTCAGCTGCTTGCTCTTCACTCAAGCCAACCGATCCAATTGGCGGTTGCGAGAAAACTGCGGATGGCACATTCGCATGACTGACTTGGCGGGGCCGGCTGGCGTAGGTCGTGTCGGCAAAAGCATGACCTTCGGCAATGGCAACCGGCGTGAGATTAATCCGGTCGGTCACATCACCAACAGCAAAGATCGACGGAACCGATGTTTGCGAATTTGCATCGACCAAAATTTCACCGCGCTTGCCAACAGTCACCCCGGCACTGTCCAGACCCAGACCGGCGGTATTTGGCGCGCGCCCGGTGGCGGCCATAACTTGATCAACGGTGATCGTGCTACCATCGCTCAAACAGACCTTGTGCTGCCGACCTGCGCCTGAACTTTTATCTGCGCCTGAACTTTTATCTGCGCCTGAGCTTTTATCTTCGCCTAAGCTTTTATCTGGCGTCTGAACGCTGTCGATCGTGCAACTAGGGTGTAAAATGATACCGCGTCCCGCCAATGCCTCAGCACTTTGGCGGCGGATGTCTTCATCAAACCCGCGAAGCGGCAGATCACTGCGATAAATCAGATGTGTTTCTGCGCCAAACCCATTGAAAATACTGGCAAACTCAACCGCGATATAGCCGCCACCAAAGATCGCAATCTTTGCCGGCATCTCAGCCAAATCTAGCGCTTCATTTGAGGTTATGGCGACCTCGCTCAAGCCCGGAATTTCGGGGGTGTGCGGCAGGCCTCCGGTGGCGATCAAAATACGCTCGGCGGTGATGTCACGCGCGCCAACGCGAACCTGATTGGACCCGGTAATAACGCCGTATCCGGCAATCAGGTCGGCTCCTGCATTTGTCAGCAGTGAGCGATAAATTTTCTCCAGCCGGTCTAGTTCTGCATTTTTCTTGGCGATCAACCCGCCCCAATCATGCCCATCAACCGAAACTTGCCAGCCATACCCGGCCGCATCCGCCGCATCAGCCGAAAAGCTGGAGCCATACATCAGCAGTTTTTTGGGAACGCAGCCCCGAATGACACACGTTCCACCCGGGCGATCAGCCTCAATCACGGCAACGCGCGCGCCGTGTCCCGCCGATATACGCGCCGCACGAACGCCGCCTGATCCAGCACCAATAACAATAAGATCGTAATCATAAGTCATGTCTAAACTGCTTTCCAAATTGGCAGATGAAGACCTTAACCTAATGGACCGAGGGCGTTATGCAATAGCGCGTTCTATTCTGGCGAGACCAAGTTATGATATTTTTAGGCGACCATGCCCAAGCAACCAAGGTTAAGCCACGTCGCGGTCATCGGCAAACGGTGCCCCCGGCAGCCCGATGCAGCGTTTTGCCAGCAATGCTGACGCAAGCGCGGCAAAATCCATCATTTCATGCGCGATACTCTCAGCCGTCGCATTCTCAATTGATGCATAGCGATACACCGTTACTGTCGCCTCACCCGAACAAACGCCGTGAGATAGCATGGTATTGGCAATGGTGTCTTCCAGCAAAAGCATGGTGATAAAAGGTGTCCGCAAAGGCCCCGACCCATCGCGCGCCGTCGTTGCATAGACAAGCGCCCGCTTGTCTGACTCTAAAAGTTCAAGCTGGACAATCGGGCCAGCCTCGGTGTCAGCCATCCAGCGTCTACGAGCAAGCTCAGTTACCTTATGCGGCATGCTTGACGGCGGAGTTTTAACAAGTTCGTTCATCACGGCTTTAATCGCTTTATGCATAAAAAGGCTCCGGGGAATTGAGGGTGCCGCATTGCCCTTCATGCGCGGCTTATAACGCAATTGTTACCATGTATTAATCTATTGTTAATCATATAATTTACAATAACTTAGAAATCTATTCAGGGGCATTATCCAGATGAATAGGAAACAAGGGTGCATAAGGGTTTCAACCCCTCGCCAGCCCCCGATAAGGGGCACCAGATTTGCCAAAGTGATTTTTTGTGTGGGGGGTTAACAGGAAAATTTGGTTTGAAAGCCAATCTTGATTCGCCGCTAATCTTGATTTGCCACCTTTGATTCGCTAGGGATAATGCAATCAAAACTGATCCATCCCTATTTATATTTTTTGATCCACCCTATTTTTATTCGCTGATCCACCCTATTTCTATTAGCTGACATCGAGCACCCTCATGAGCGCACCTTCAACCGCCCCGGACGGCCATTTGCTGTGGACCCCAAAGCCGGATGCCGCCGCTCTGAGTCAGGTTGGCGATTTTGCAGCTTTGGTTGCATCTCGTAATGGCTTTGACTGGGAAGGCGATTTTCAGGCCTTGTGGCAATGGTCAATCGATGAAAACGTCGAATTCTGGGATATCCTATGGGATTGGCATGGCGTGATCGGCGATAAAGGTGACCGCAAAATCGCCAATCCGGACGCGATGCCCGGCGCAAAATTCTTTCCCGATGGCAGGTTAAATTACGCCGAGAATATGCTGGCCAACGCCGATGACCGGACTGCTATTTCAGCGCATCTGGAAGATGGCCGCCATATCATTCTCAGCCGGGCAGAGGTGAAGGACTGGGTGATGGCGCTTGCCGGGTGGATGCGCTCGGTTGGCATTGGTGAGGGCGACCGGGTGGCCGCCTATATCCCGAACACCCCCGAAGCCTTAATCGCAATGCTGGCAACGGCAACGCTTGGCGGTATTTTTTCTAGCTGTTCGCCTGATTTTGGACTTGGCGGTGCCAAGGACCGGTTTAGCCAGATCGAACCTAAATTGCTGATTGCGTGTGACGGCTATCAATATGCCGGCAAGGATTTTGACAGGCTGGGCGTGGTGCGTGAGCTTGTGGGCGGCATTGCATCGGTTCGTCACACGTTAATCATTCCGACTTTGAATGACGCGCCTGATCTTGACGGGCTGCCATCACCCCTGCTGTTTGAGGCCGCACTCACCGCCGCCACTCCGGTGCAGGATTTTGTGCGTGTTGGCTTTAATGACCCGCTTTATATTCTTTATTCAAGCGGTACCACCGGCGCGCCAAAATGTATTGTTCACGGGGTTGGCGGCACTACTTTGCAACATATCAAGGAGCTGCGGCTTCATAGTGATATTGGCCGCACTATAAACGGCCAGCAGGACAAGCTGTTTTTCTTTACCACCTGCGGCTGGATGATGTGGAACTGGCTGGTATCAGCCCTGATGGTTGGCACGCCAATCGTCACTTTTGAGGGCAACCCCTTTCATCCGGGTCCAGAACGCCTGTGGCGCATGGCAGCAGATGAAGGCGTGACACATTTTGGAGTCTCGGCCAAATATATCGACGCGGTTCGCAATGCGGGATACAGGCCTGCCGATGATGTTGACCTGTCGGCAATGCGCGTTCTGATGTCGACCGGATCGCCGCTATCAAGCGAAGGGTTTGATTTCGTCTATGAGGCAATTAGCGGCGATGTTCAGCTATGTTCGATTTCCGGCGGAACCGATCTGATTTCCTGTTTCGTGCTAGGCAGCCCCACAATGCCCGTTCATGCTGGTGAGATCCAAGCACGCGGTCTGGGAATGGCAGTGCAGATCCTTAATGATGAGGGCGCAGCGGTCACTGATCAGCAGGGCGAGCTTTGTTGCGTAAAGCCATTCCCGTCAATGCCGATAAAATTCTGGAATGATCCCAATGATGAAAAATACCGCGCCGCCTATTTTGAACATTTTTCAGGAATTTGGCGGCATGGTGACTGGGCTACCTTGACAGGCCGCGGCGGGATTATCATCCATGGCCGATCTGACGCTACCTTGAATCCGGGCGGGGTGCGGATTGGCACGGCTGAGATTTACCGGCAGGTTGAAGCGTTCGACGAGATCCAAGAAGCCCTTGTCGTAGGACAAAACTGGGATAATGACGTTCGGGTGATCCTGTTTGTGCGAATGGCAGATGGCGCGATACTGGATGAGGCTCTGCTGGGTGCGATCAAAGACCGAATTCGCAGCGGCGCAACGCCGCGCCATGTCCCGCGCCATGTCATTGGCGTTGCGGATATTCCGCGAACGCGTTCGGGGAAAATCACCGAGCTGGCCGTCCGCGATATTATTCATGGCCGTAAAGTGAAAAACACCGAGGCGCTGGCCAATGCAGAAGCGCTAGAGTATTTTCGCAACCTGCCCCAATTGACCAATTAATTGCCCGCCGTAGTCCACCGGCGGCGCTAGCTTTGGCGGATGAGGGTTTGTACTGCGCTGCTGTTGGCGAATTGCTTTCGCATCCGTTTGAACATTGGCAATGCCATCATTAACTGTGTCGTGTCCGCCTGTTTCAGCGACGCTTCATCCGTCAAATCTTCGACCATTGCCGGTGCGCATAGATGCACGAGATAAGTATGCTGCGCGCCGACACGCGCCGCCTGCACGGAAAATTTCGCTTTTGATCCAACCGGCCATTTCTCCCGCAAAATGGTCAAAACGGCAAAATTGGCGTCCCTTCCCAGCTTGGTGCCATCTTGATGATCATCGATGATGGTCTTTGCAATCGCGTTCATTGCCGAAATATAGTCAGGATCAGCGCTGAGTGCCTCACCCCGGCCTTGATCCAGCCAGTGACCAAGCAGATTAACCCTGTCACCAGCGTCCAAGCCCATCAGCTTTGGATGCGCCGCCCCGATTTCAGCCCCGGTAAAATCCGTTGGATCAATATCAACGATATCGGTTTCGCCCATTAGGCGGATCAGAGTTGCGGCCATGTTTTACCTGCGTTCAAAAGCGGCTGGTGATTGTTGTGCAGCGCGCGCGCTACCTCTTCCAGAGTTTTAGGTCAGCCCCCCGATATTGGCAAGAAGTCATAATTTTCCCCCAGGTAATTTAGCCCGGGTAATTTAGCCCGGGTAATTTGGCCCGGGTAATTTGGCCCGTCTATTTTGGCGCCTATCTCATTTAAGTTTGGAGCCTATCTCAATCAGGTTCCGGCATCGGTGATCTCGCGGGCGCGGCGTGAACGGACAAAATCCCGCCACGCAATCACCACGCAACTGATAATCACGATGCCGCCGCCAGCAATCTCGGTTGGTGATAAAATCTCGTTGAACATCAAAAACGCCACCAACGCAGCAAGCGGAATTTGCAGATAGCGCAAGGTTGAAATCACCACCGCATCGGAAAAGCGAAACGCCGTCGTCATCGACGCCTGCAAACAGGACGCAACCACCCCCAGCGCAACCAAAATAACAAGCTGGTCACGCGTTACATGAAAAAGCTGATCCGGATGCAGCGCGACAATTCCAATCATCAAAATCATCCCGACCCCGTTATACCAAACCGCAACGCTGAGCGGATGGTCGCTTTTGCCAAGCCTGCGCAACAAGATTGTCAGAATCGCGGCGGCAACCGCGCCCACCAGCCCATAGATGACATTCACTGAAAACCCACCATCAAACGGATTGGTAAGCAGAACAATTCCAAGCATCCCGACGATAACGGCAGTCCACCGATAGCGCCCGATTAACTCACCAAGAAGCATTGGCGAGAGAACCGTCACGAAAATCACCGAACTCTGACCAAGCGCGGTTGCCTGACCCAACGGCAACAACCGCACCGAAGTAAACCAGCAAGCCATCGCAAAACAGCCAATAATTATGCGAACAGCCAGCGTGCCCTTTTGGTTGATTTGCAGAAAATGACGCCCCCTAAAGGCAAACCCCAGAATAACCAGAAGCGGAACCGAAAAAATAAACCGATACATCAGCACCGCCAAAAGGGAGAGATCATCACCAATCATCTTGACGATCAGACCGGTGCCAACCCCGCAGCAAGCCGCCAAAAGCGTTAAGAAAATACCAATAGTGGATCGGGAAAAAAGCAACTCGGTCTCTCGCAAAAATTAAGCCCGCCGGATATTAATCCCTAGCCATGGCCGGTAAGAGAGTACGAGCAGATGAAGTATTTTGCATACTAATTTCTGAAACCAGATGAAATGTCGTTTGCATATCTGCGCTTCAGAATAGGTGGCAGCAAAAAACAGAATATGCTAAAAAACTAAATCCAAATCGCATATTTCGTTTCATCGGCCGTAACGCTAGGAGCTCATTCATGTTGAAATCCACTCCCGACCATAATCCTGAATTGAAATTAGGGGCAAAGTTCGGATCAACCGTAAGTGCCGCACTTATTACGGCCGCGATTTTGATTGGGACAGGTCTGCCAGCACTTGCCGGAGTGATCGAAGACCGCAAGGCAAATTTTAAGGCCAACAACGGCCATATGCGGGCAATTGGCAGCGCAATTGGTAGCGGTGATTTTGACCTGATCAAATCCAGAGCGGGTAAGATTGCCGAATGGGCCGCGGTCATGCCCGACTATTTTCCCGAAGGAAGTCTGGGCAGTGACAGCAGTGCCAAGCCTGAAATCTGGGAGGCCTTTGACGAGTTCAAAGCCGCAGCCCAAGATAATCACGACGCCGCAATGGCAGTGATTGCTGCAGCCGAAGCCAAAAACGGGGACGATGTGGGCGCCGCGCTGCAAGCCCTTGGCGCAAGTTGCAAAGCATGTCACCAGAAGTTCAAAGGCTGGTAGTGATCATGGACAAGATAATTGGATACCCCCCCCCTGCAGGATAGTCTGGTTTCGGGATAATCTCGTTGCTGTCTGGCTTTGAGACTACCAAGCGGGACGCAGCAAGGGGATACTATGCGTGGCAAGTTGAAACGCCGCCATCAGGCAAATGCCAAAGACTAGGCGGGCTGTGCTGATACCGCCATCCTTGCCAATAATTTTATCCGGCGCATCGGTTGCCCGTCCGGTAACCATCGCTTTGGTCAGATTGATCTTCTTGCGGAATTTATAATACAGAATCGCCGCCAGATGCAGCACAATAAGAACAATCAAAATCGGCTTGGCGTTGTGATGAAGGGTGCTGATAAATTTAGTCGATTGCGGCACCAAATGCGCCAACGGTCCATCGAACAGAATACCGTCATTCGAGAACATTCCCGAACTGGACATGAACGCCGCAATCGCCAGTAGCGCCAGCACCGACAGCGCGGCAATCGGGCTATGTCCGGCAGAGCGAACCTGACCCCCATCATCGTCATTCTTGGCAGCGCGCAACCAGCGCAAAAGTGCTAGCGGCGAGACGATAAAATTCAAAAAACGCGCATAATAACCGCCAGAAAAGCCCCAGATAATCCTAACACCCATCAGCCCCAAGACGGTCAGACCTGCGCGCTCATGCAAATCCATCCGATTATTTTCTACAGCGATAATTGCCCCAATCACCGCCAGAACCAGCCCCCAATGAAACATTCGCAAAGGCAAGTCCCAGACCAGCAATCCGGGCTGCTTATCTTTTTGATCCTGCATCATTTTCTCCAGAAAATTCAGATGGTTGAAGGGCATGGTAGTGACGATGAGCACCCAAGTACCATCATATCATTTCGATGCGTTAATTTGTAGTTAAATCTAGATAACTTATTAGAGAAATCAAAACCCATACAAGTCGATTTTGTAAATTTTCTTTACCCTGCTATCGTTCCCCTATGACCTCATCATCCATCTCTCCTTCCTCCATCTCCCCTTCATCCGTAACGGTGATGCAGCATAAATTCTTCATCGATGCTGGAAACGGCGACGGCGGCGCGCTGGACGCCTTGGGCGCACTGGATGAAGATATCGCACGGGCAATCAAAACCTATGGCCCTCCCCCCGACAGATCGCTGCCTGCAAGCTATGACACACTGGCGCGGGCCATTGTTGGTCAGCAAGTATCACGTGCTTCGGCCAGCGCCATCTGGGGCAAAATGGAGGCTGCCGGCTTTACCGACTTGAATTTTATGGCGGCAACCACGCCGGATATAGTCATGCCTGCCGGCCTGTCACGGCGTAAGGCCGAATATCTGATTGGCATCGCGGATGAAATTGTCAGCGGCAGATTGAATATCGAAGAGCTTAAAACAATGTCCGGAGATGAGGTGCAGAAAAGACTTGTCGAAATCCGCGGCGTTGGCACGTGGACGGCCGATAATTTCCGGCTGTTTGCACTGGCCGATATGGATGCGTGGCCGGTCAAGGATGTGGCTCTGCAAGAGGCGATGCGCATGTTGAAGTCGCTGGAAGTGCGTCCAACCTTTAACGAGATGGAAACGCTGGGGGAGCCATGGCGACCTGTTCGCGGTGCCGGAGCGCTGGTTCTATGGCATCTTTATGCGGTTGAGGTCCGGCAAACCACAGTCGCCGATATCTAAATTTTACCCAATCTTGTGGCGCCAATCTTGTGACACCAATCTTGTGACTTATTTGGGCACGCCCTTAATCAGCTGAACAGATCGCCTTGCTGGCCTTTTGCTTTTTTATCGGGTGAGGCTGACGAAGCTGCGGCACCTAGCGTGGTTTCAGCGGCGAGGGCAGCAGCATCTAGCGGCGTTACCAGTTCGGGATGATCTTGGGCAACCTTGCCAACCGCCGCGCCGACCCGGTACCAGTTAAACCAGCTGGACGGGGCGGCAAGGCAGAGCTGGCGCGCCTGCTCGCCGTTGGCGGTCAGCCAGCTCTGCCAGCGGCTCGGCGGCAGAACTAAGGGCTGGCGATGATGGATAGAGGTAAGATCGCCATGTGACGCGCTGGTCATGATCACAAATCTGTCTTCATTTCCGCGGCGTAACAGCAATCCCCCAAACCCCATCACCCCGCCATCCGACAATTGCACATGCCACGGCGTTTTGGGAGCCGACCATTCATACCAGCCACTGGCAACAACAAGGCAGCGGCGTCCAGCAAACGCATCACGGAATGTTGGCTTTTCTGTCACCGTTTCCATGCGTGCATTGATCAAAAAACTGCGCCCATCACCGCTGGGAGGAAGCCCCCATGAAGGCGAATGCGCCGCCGCCTGCAAACCGGTCTGCGAGACCACCAGCGCCCGCTGTGAAGGCGCAATATTCCATCGGGGCTGAAGATTTTCCAGCACCGTAACACCAAACAGCCGCATCAACTCTTCGGGGGACGCTGTGCTTGTAAACCGTCCACACATGGCAGGGGGCTTTCTTTTTTTTCAAGTCTGGCCTTTTTCAAGTCTGGCCTTTTTCAAGTCTGGCCTTTTTCAAGTCTGGCCTTTTTCAAGTCTGGCCTTTTTCA
>JAACDV010000227.1 GCA_009936825.1 Bacteroidota bacterium
AATTTCGCGTGATGCAACACGGACCGTATCTTCGCCAACAGCCGCATCTGCTGACAATCGCGCAAATACGTCATTAAGCGCCTGCCTGGCGGCCGCATCCGCCGGACAATACCATGACGGTAAATCGGCAAGCATTTCCGCACGCCAATCCTGGCCTGCCGCGATTGCCATCATCTGGCACCGTGATTTCAATACCTCGATAAAAGGTAAAAACCGGTCCCGATGAAGCCCGTTGTTATAGAGATCATCAGCATGACGGTTCGAGGTTGCGATCACCACAATACCGCGATTGAACAGGCTGGTAAAAAGCCGCTGGAGAATCATCGCATCGGCAATATCACGAACTTCCATTTCATCAAAACACATAACGCGGCCCCGTTTAGCGAGCTCCTCGGCCGCACTTTCAACCGCATCATCCTTGCCAGCTTCACGGGCGTTGTGAATCAGATCTTGAGCCAGCACCATGAAATCATGAAAATGCAGTCTGAACTGGCCGCCGCTTAAAATTTTTGAAGCAGCGTTTTTTGTGGTTAAACTTCTTGCGCACAGGCAGCTATGGAACATATCCATCAGCATGGTCTTGCCACGACCAACCCCACCATGAATATAGAGACCGCGCGGCACCGGAGCCGGCCCTTTTAGGCGCGCCAAAAGGGAGCGTTTGGGAGTAGTGACAAGATTTTCAACAACCTGATCGAGAGCAAGCGCGACACTATGTTGCGCCGGATCATGGCGAAGGTCACCGGATTTAATCCGCAAATCCAGCATGGCAACAACGGATGTAACCGCTGTATCGGTTCCCAAAGCACCAACATCGGCAGGGGTAGGATCAGACATTTGCCAGAATTTTGGTCATTTTTTCAAAGGATCAACGTTGCGCCAACTCGCTTTTGATACTGGCAATAGCCTTGCCAGGATTCAGCCCCTTAGGGCATGTTTTCGCACAATTCATGATGGTATGACAGCGATATAACGCAAACGTATCATCCAGCGCGTCAAGGCGCTCGGACTTGCTTTCATCGCGGCTGTCAGCAACCCAGCGATAGGCCTGCAGCAATACCGCCGGACCCAGATATTCATCACTGTTCCACCAATAGCTGGGACAGGCTGTCGAACAACTGAAACACAGAACACATTCCCACAATCCGTCAAGCTCAACCCGCTGTTCGGGTGACTGCCGGCGCTCTTCGCCTTCGGGAGCATCGGTTTTGGTCTTCAGCCATGGCTCAATAGAGGCAAGCTGGCGGTACGCATTGCTGAGGTCAGGAATCAAATCCTTTACCACCGGCATATGCGGTAGCGGAAAAATTTTCACATCACCGACAACTTCATCAATACTCTTCAGGCAAGCCAGCGTGTTGGTGCCATCGATATTCATCGAACATGATCCGCAAATACCCTCACGGCATGACCGGCGAAAGGTCAGGCTGCTATCCTGTTCACCCTTAATTTTGATAAGCGCATCCAGAACCATCGGTCCGCACGTATCAAGATCAACTTCAAAACTGTCAATCCGAGGGTTGGCGTCATCGTCAGGTGACCAGCGATAAATCTGAAAAACACGAACGTTCGAGGCGCCTTCAGGTGCCGTGTAGCTATCACCCTTGGTGATTTTTGAATTGGCGGGCAGTGTGAACTCAGCCATCGGCTCTGATTACCTTTATTGCTATTGCGGTTCTTAATAAACCCGTGGGGCCGGCGGAATTGGCGCCACATCGTTGCTCAGCGTATTCATTACCACATCCCGGTAACCGACTGTGGATTTGTTATTTTCATCAAGCCACATCATGGTGTGCTTCATCCAGTTTTCATCATCACGATCAGGCCAATTTTCATGGGCATGGACACCGCGTGATTCTTGACGTTGGTCGGCCGAGCGGATGGTAACAAGAGCCTGACCAACCAGATTTTCCAACTCAAGAGCTTCGATAAGATCGGTATTCCAGATCAAAGAGCGATCCTTAATTTCAATATTGCCCATTTGCGCCGCAACCTGATCCATATTCTGAACGCCCTCACTCAGAGTTTCAGTAGACCGAAAAACCGCTGCATGACGCTGCATCACATTCTGCATATCCATGCGGATCGACGCCGCCGAGATATTGCCGGTCGTATGGCGCATCCGGTCAAAACGTTCAATGGCTTTATCAGTTGCAGCCTGCGGTGCGGTCCGTGCAGTCCCGTTCGGGGTAACAGTTTCAACAGCGCGGTGTGCCGCCGCACGCCCAAAGACAACAATGTCGAGAAGCGAGTTTGTGCCGAGACGGTTGGCCCCATGGACGGAAACGCAAGCCGCCTCGCCAATCGCCATCAATCCTTGCACAGGATTATTTTCATTTCCCTTTTCAGCCGTCACAACCTCGCCATGATAGTTGGTTGGAATACCGCCCATGTTGTAATGTACGGTCGGTAACACGGGAATAGGTTCACGCGTCACATCAACACCGCAGAAAATACGCGCCGTTTCAGTAATGCCCGGCAGACGTTTATGCAGCGTTTCAGGATCAATATGCTCAAGATGCAGCATGATATGATCCTTGTTAGGGCCAACTCCGCGTCCTTCATTAATTTCGATGGTCATCGCGCGACTAACAACATCACGGCTGGCCAGATCCTTGGCGGTCGGGGCAAAACGCTCCATAAACCGCTCACCTTCTGAATTTGTCAGATATCCGCCTTCGCCGCGCGCACCTTCGGTAATCAGAACTCCAGCGCCATAAACGCCGGTCGGATGAAACTGGACAAATTCCATATCCTGCAGCGGCAGGCCAGCACGAAGCACCATGGCATTGCCATCACCGGTGCAGGTATGCGCCGATGTACACGAGAAATAAACGCGGCCATATCCACCCGTTGCCAGCACAGTTTGCTGGCCCCAGAAACGGTGCAGCGTTCCATCTTCCATGCACAGCGCAATAATGCCGGCACATTCACCTTCATCGGTCATCAGCAAATCGAGCGCAAAATACTCAATATGAAAATGCGCCTGATGCTTGAGGCATTGCTGGTAGAGCGTGTGCAGAATGGCATGTCCCGTGCGATCCGCCGCAGCGCAGGCACGGCGCGCCATTGATTTACCATAATCCAATGTGTGACCGCCAAACGGGCGCTGATAAATCTTGCCTTCTTCGGTTCGCGAAAACGGCACGCCGTAATTCTCCAGCTCAATCACCGAGGGGATAGCGTTACGACACATATATTCAATCGCATCCTGATCACCCAGCCAGTCCGAGCCCTTGACCGTGTCATACATATGATACTGCCAGTTATCGCCTTCACCCATGTTATTGAGCGCGGCGCCAATACCGCCTTGGGCGGCAACGGTGTGTGAACGCGTTGGAAAAACCTTGGTGATGCAGGCCGTTTTCAGACCAGCCGCCGCCATGCCAAGCGTAGCGCGAAGGCCAGCCCCGCCGGCACCAACAACGACAACATCATAGTGATGGTCGGTAATTTCGTAAGCCGACATCTGTCCGCCTTTCCAGTGTTCAATACACCTAATACTTCACAAATAATAAACGTCACACCTAAAGTGGGTCCGAAATTCTGGACACGGTACTTTTGGCTATGCGGCCATTCCTAAAGAACGATTCGCGTCATTGCCCACAACATGGCGAGACCAACACCACCAATCAATAAACGCACCGCGTTCAAAACAGCGTGTCGTCCCCCGGAGACTGAGACATAGTCTTCAATCACAGTTTGCACTCCCAGCATCGCGTGCCAAAGACCAACCAGAACCAGAACCGTTAGCGCGACCGCATTCACCGGAGCGCTGACAAACAAAGTCGCGTCCATATAGTCAAGCCCACCAAGACTGGCAAGCATCACCACGAAATAAGTCATCAACACAAAAACGACAACGGCACTATACCGCTGCCACCGCCAGTGGGAGATGCCTGAAATGCGCTTGCGGTGTGTAATGCCCGCAGGATAGTCAGCCATGCTTGCGTCCTTTTTAAAAACCTTCGAATTCGTTACCCGAAACCGGGGGCCAGAAATCGGAGCCTATAGCATCCAGGTCACCGACCATAGCGCTGCTGTCAACACCACCGTCATGATCAAAACAGC
>JAACDV010000228.1 GCA_009936825.1 Bacteroidota bacterium
AATTCCAATCTGATGTGCTTGGTGTTTTTTCTTACCTTTTTTGGATAAAAAGCCACAAAGCAACCTTGCAAAACCGGCCAAGTCTTTCTATGTCTTGTCAAACAGGACCAAATCAGTCTTGATTATGATAGTCATTCGCAATTATGGCCCTTTAAATAGGATTACTGGGTTAAAATGTATTTTTGGGTGACGGGGATTTGTGGTTGAAAAGATATAGAGGGAACCGGGCGTTTTGCTAAAGCTTAACCGAATGACAGATTACGCTATCGTCGTGCTGGGTGTATTGGCACACCGGCGGGGCGAGGTGCTGGCTTCTGCCCAGCTGGCTGAGTTGTCGGGGCTTAATCAGCCGACGGTTGCGAAAGTTGCAAAGCTATTGCAGTCATCAGGCCTGCTGGAAACGCGGCGCGGCGCCAGTGGCGGCTATCAGCTCCACGCGGCTCCTGAGACGATTTCGCTGGTTACAATCATCGAATCTGTTGAGGGGCCTATTGCCGTCAATGGATGCGTTGATGGCGCGCAGGACCCGTGTTCGGTGATTAACTGCTGCTTTATGAGCGGTCATTGGAACAAGGTGAATGTGACCCTTCGCAATGCGTTGCAAGCAATCAGCCTTGCTGATCTGATTGATCCTTCGCAGCTCTTTACCGGCAAGAAAAACGACCTTTCAGACATTGCGGCCCCTCCTACAAATCCCGATCATTCCTCTGATCATAATTCATCTCTCAGCGTTACAGTTCGATAAGGAAGATATAATGGTAGCCACCACCCAGACCATCGAGCAGGTCGAACAGGCAACTGGTAAATATAAATACGGTTTTGTCACCGATATTGAATCCAACAAGGCGCCAAAGGGCCTGAATGAGGATGTCATTCGTTTTATTTCGGCCAAGAAAGACGAGCCGGAATGGATGCTGGAGTGGCGGTTAAAGGCGTATCGGCGCTGGCTGACGATGAAAAGTCCTGATTGGGCAAAGCTTAATATCCCGCCGATTGATTATCAGGACAGCTATTATTATTCCGCGCCAAAGGCTGCTGAAAAGCTGAAATCGCTTGATGAGGTTGATCCCGAACTTCTTGCAACTTACGAAAAGCTAGGCATCCCTCTGAATGAACAGAAGATGCTGGCGAATGTCGCGGTTGATGCGGTATTTGATTCTGTGTCGGTTGCTACAACTTTCCGTGAGGAGCTGTCCAAGGTCGGGGTGATTTTCTGCCCCATTTCAGAGGCTATTCGCAATTATCCCGAAATGGTGCAGCGTTATATGGGATCGGTTATCCCGGTTGGTGACAATTATTTTGCCGCGCTGAATTCGGCGGTCTTCACCGATGGCTCGTTCGTCTATATTCCAAAGGGCGTGCGGTGTCCGATGGAGCTATCGACATATTTCCGCATTAACGAGCAGAATACCGGCCAGTTTGAGCGCACCCTGATCATCGCCGAAGATGAGTCCTACGTCAGTTATCTTGAGGGATGTACCGCCCCGCAGCGCGACGAAAACCAGCTTCATGCAGCGGTTGTTGAGTTGGTTGCGAAAACTGATGCCGAAATTAAATATTCGACTGTCCAGAACTGGTATCCGGGAG
This sequence comes from Bacteroidota bacterium, assembly GCA_009936825.1. The sequence goes on from JAACDV010000228.1 coordinate 1,588, forward strand.
ACGAAAACGGCAAGGGCGGGATTTATAATTTCGTTACTAAGCGCGGCGTTTGCCGGGGGGACCGGTCCAAAATCTCATGGACGCAAGTTGAAACTGGCTCGGCTATTACCTGGAAATATCCGTCCTGTGTTCTGCGCGGCAAAGACAGCGTTGGTGAGTTCTATTCGGTGGCCCTGACCAACAATATGCAGCAGGCTGACACCGGCACGAAAATGATCCATATCGGCGCGGGCAGCCGGTCAACAATCATTTCCAAAGGTATTTCGGCCGGAAAGTCGCAAAACTGTTATCGCGGGCTGGTTCATATGCACCCGACTGCCGAGAACGCACGGAACTTTACCCAGTGCGACTCGTTGCTGGTTGGCGATAAATGTGGTGCGCATACCGTCCCCTACATTGTTTCACGCAACCCCAGCGCGAAGATTGAACATGAGGCGACTACCTCACGGATTTCCGAGGATCAGCTGTTTTATTGTTTGCAACGCGGGATCGCAGAAGAGGATTCGGTGTCGCTTATCGTGAACGGATTTTGCAAGGAAGTCATGAAGGAACTGCCGATGGAATTTGCCGTGGAAGCGCAAAAATTGATCGGTATCAGTTTGGAAGGCTCAGTCGGTTAAACCCCGCTTTGTTCATTGCGTCCTGATGGTTTGATTGGTGTCTTGTTAAGATCGGCTGGTTGATGCAGCCCCGATTACTTGAAATGGAAATATAATGACTGCTTTGCTTGAAATTCGTGACCTTCACGCCTCGGTCGGTGACAAACCGATTCTAAAAGGCATTAATCTGACGATAAATACCGGAGAGGTGCATGCCATTATGGGCCCAAATGGGTCCGGTAAAAGCACGATGTCTTATGTGCTTGCAGGGCGCGACGGGTATGAGGTCACCGGCGGTGATATCCTGATGAAGGGGGTGTCGTTGCTGGAGATGGAGCCCGATGAGCGCGCGCGGGCCGGAATGTTTCTGGCGTTCCAGTATCCGGTTGAACTTCCGGGCGTTGGCGGGATGAGTTTTCTGCGTGCGGCGATTAATGCACGGCGCGTTGCGGCGAGCGAGGAGGAAGTTGACCAGCTCGGCTTTGTAAAGATCGTCCGCGAAAAGGCAAAAAATCTCGGAATCAACGACGAGATGCTGAAACGCGCGGTTAATGTGGGCTTTTCTGGAGGTGAGAAGAAACGGTATGAAATCCTGCAAATGGCCCTTCTTGAACCCAGCATGGCGGTGTTGGACGAGACGGATTCGGGTCTGGATGTTGATGCGCTGCGGATTGTGTCTGAAGGCGTGAATCTGCTGCGTGATCCGGCGCGCTCAATGCTGGTGATTACGCATTATCAGCGTCTTCTTGATCATATTATTCCCGATTTCGTTCATATTCTGGCAGCAGGCAAAATTCGCCGGTCAGGGGGCAAGGAATTGGCGTTTGAAGTAGAGGAATCTGGATATGCCGGCATCGATGACGCTGCCTGATCTGAGCGCAGTCTCGCCAAAAGGCGCCATTCGCACGGCTGCGCTTGCCAACTGGCATGCGGCCGGCTGGCCCGGGCCAAAAGCTGAGGCATGGCGCTATACAGCCCTGTCAGCTTTGCAGACACGCACGCTGGTTCCGGCCTCCCCACAAAGTGTAGCACCGGATTATGGTGCGTCTGATGGAGCAGCGATGGGTGGGTCCATCGGGGCGCATATGATCCGCTTTGTGAACGGAATTATTGACCCTGCGGCGTTCAGCGATGTGCCGCAAGGCCTGACCTTTACCGCGCTTGGCGATGATGAGGGCGCGCTGGCCGCGCTACAGGAAATGGCCCCGCATGGTCATCCGATCAGTGATCTGTCGCTGGCCGTGATGAGTGCAGGGATTTGCATTGATGTCAGCGGCAAGGTTGAAACGCCGTTAATGTTGGTTTTCGAGGGCGATGATGCCTCGCTATCCGCGCACCCTGTTATTCTGCTTCGCATGGCAAACGGGTCCGGTTTGCAGCTTGCTGAATGGCACCAGTCTTCGGTTGGCCTTGCTGCCCCTCTTATCGGCTTTGATATCGGCGATGAGGCACGTCTCGAACAGGTGAAAATCCAGTGTGAGAGTGCCGATACCACGCATCTTTCTGCCACCGGGGTTCGTCTTGGCAAAGGGGCGTCGATCGCCGGGTTTGCCATTAGCGTCGGCAGCGCATTGGCCCGCTTGGAGACGCATGTAGCATTGCTGGGTGAGGGCGGTGATTGCCAGCTTTCGGCCATCTATATGGGGCGCGGTACCCAGCATCAAGACATTACCACCTATATGGATCACGCGGTTGCGGGCTGTACCTCCAACCAGATTATCCGCGGGGTTCTGGATGACAGGTCTCGCGGGGTCTATCAAGGCCGCGTTCATGTCGCTCCGGATGCGCAGAAAACCGA
>JAACDV010000229.1 GCA_009936825.1 Bacteroidota bacterium
GTGATGCTGGTGGGGTGATGCGCTGGCATCCGGTGAATGCGTGTATTCAGTTTATGGGAATGCTGGAAGGTGCGTCGGTTACAACCATAGAGGGCATCAAACCGGAAATAGAGGTTAAATCCTCTAATTCCCCTAAATCAGGTAAACAATCTGCATCTAATCAGGCCAGTAAGATTAAGGTGCCGGACATGCATCCCTGTCAGCAGGTGATGGTTGACCATCACGGCTCACAATGTGGCTTTTGCACTCCGGGGTTTGTAATGTCACTTTTTGCTGCCTGGTGTAATGGCAGCGGGCTGGATGCCGACACTATAGATACGACGCTGGCTGGCAATTTGTGCCGGTGCACAGGGTATCGCCCGATTGTTGAGGCCGCGCTGGCTTTGAAAGTTGGCTCGGTTTTTCCTGAGTATGAAACTTACCGCCGGAAAACCGAAGCGGCGATAATGGCGGCGATTGCGCATGATGAAACCGTATGCCTAAGTGATGGCCGCCGCCGCTTTATTGCGCCGGCAACGGTGAAGGATTTTGCCGCCAATTATGCTGAAAATCAGCAGGCGACAATCGTTTCAGGCGCAACCGATGTTGGTTTGTGGGTCACAAAAATGAACCGCGATCTGCCGGTGATGATCTGGACCGGGCGTGTTCACGGGTTTGACAAGATGGAAAAGATTGGCGCGCATTGGCACATCGGTCCAGCAGTGACGCACGCAGCGGCAATGTCGCATCTTGCCAAGGGCAAGCCTGATTTTGGTGAGGTTATGCGGCGCTTTGGCTCGCTGCAGGTGCGCTCTTCTGGAACGCTGTGTGGGAATATTGCCAATGGCTCGCCGATCGGTGATATGCCACCGATGTTGATTGCGTTGGCGGCGGAGATTGAGCTGTCGGGGGTGGATTCTAATCGCCGGATGCCGCTTGAATCTTTTTTTCTCGGTTATGGTAAGCAAGACCACGATATTGGGGAATTTGTCTCTGGCCTGTTAGTGCCAACGGGCGATGCGCCCTATTTCCGCGCCTATAAAATATCCAAACGTTTTGATCAGGATATTTCGGCAGTGTTGGGCGCGTTCAATATTGCTGTTGCCGGGGCCCGGATTACATCGGCGCGGCTGGCCTTTGGCGGGATGGCTGCTACCCCATCACGCGCGCACAATGCCGAGGCGATTTTAACGGATGCACCGCTGACGCTGGAAAGTTTTACCGCCGCCGCCCACGCACTGGATGATGATTTTGCTCCGATCAGCGATATGCGCGCCTCGGCTGAATATCGGATGCAGGTCGCCAAGAACCTAGTATTGAAATACGGCATGGATTGCCTTGGCGGCGCTGTCCCACGTCTGACCGCAAGCAGTGAGAAATTGACACTGGATTCGCTGGTGGAGGCAGGATGATGGATGATCATCGGGGTTCAGGCAGTATGACAGGTACAAGTTCGGGTTCCATCTCGGGCGATATTCGCGCCCCACGCGTGCATGATAGCGCGCACAAACATGTCGATGGCAGCGCTGTGTATGTTGATGATATTCACGCGCCGGACAACACGCTCACTGTGCTGATCGGGTTAAGCCCGCACGCGCATGCACGGATCAAAAACATTGACCTTGGCGCGGCAGAGGTGGCGGATGGTGTTGCGGCGGTTCTAACGTCGGCTGATATTCCGGGGGTGAATGATTGCAGCCCGCTTTATGGCGATGATCCTGTCTTTGCTGAAGATGTTGTTAGCTATGCAGGTCAGGCGGTGTTTGCGATTGTTGCCGATACCATGCGGGCTGCCCGCGATGCGCTAAAGCTGGCCAAAGTCACTTATGAAAAACTACCTACGATTCTGACTATTGATCAGGCGATGCGCCAGCGATCATGGCTTGGCCCCTCGGCAACAATGGAAAGCGGCGATGCTGATGGTGCGATTGCAGCGGCACGCCACCACCTATCCGGCAGGATCGAAGTCGGCGGTCAGGAACATTTTTATCTTGAAGGGCAGGCGGCACTGGTTATTCCGGGCGAAGATCGTGATGTGACGGTGCATTGTTCAACTCAGCATCCCTCGGAAATTCAGCATAAAGTCGCCAATTGTCTGGGGCTGCCAAATCATGCGGTTACGGTTGAAACACGGCGCATGGGTGGCGGCTTTGGCGGCAAGGAAAGTCAGGGCAATCTGCCCGCAATAGTGGCGGCGCTTGCAGCCTATAAAACCGGCCGACCTGCAAAGGTTGTTTATGACCGCGATGATGATTTTAAGGTGACCGGCAAGCGCCACGATGTTCGGATTGATTACAGCGTTGGCTTTGATGATTCGGGCCAGATTTCCGGATTGATCTTTGATCAGGCCTTGCGCTGCGGGATGTCTTGGGATTTGTCTGAGGCGATTGCCGCGCGCGCCATGTGTCATGCTGACAACGCCTATCACATTGCCAATATGCGCGTTATCTCGCATCGCTGTAAAACGCACACCCAGTCAAACACCGCTTTTCGCGGGTTCGGTGGGCCGCAGGGGATGATGGGGGTTGAGCGCGTCATCGACCAAATCGCGCATCATCTGGGGCTGGACCCGCTGGTTGTTAGGAAGCGTAATTTCTATCCGCATAAATCTGCTGGCCCGGATGGGTTTGGCATGACGCCTTACGGTCAACTGGTTGAAGATTCGGTCCTTCAAGACATTGTTGATGATCTGGTTGTGACCGCTGATTACGACAAGCGCCGGGCCGAGATCACTGCGTTTAACAAAAAGAATAAGGTGATAAAACGCGGCATTGCGTTAACGCCGGTCAAATTTGGTATTTCGTTCAACACTACTTTTTTGAATCAGGCTGGTGCGTTGATTCATCTTTATGCGGACGGCTCGGTGCATCTGAATCATGGTGGCACCGAGATGGGTCAGGGGCTGAACACCAAGATTGCGCAGATCGTTGCGCATGAATTCCAGATTGATTTTGAGGCGGTGAAAATTACCGCAACAACCACCGGCAAGGTGCCCAACACCTCAGCGACTGCCGCCTCTTCAGGAACCGATATGAACGGAATGGCGGCGCAAGCAGCAGCGCGGACCATCAAAGACCGGATGCGTACTTTTCTAGCCGATATTCATCAATGCGCACCGGATGCGGTCAGCTTTTTTGGCGGAATGGTTCATGCTGGGCCCGCAACGATGACCTTCGCCGAAGCTGCAAAAGCCTGCTATATGGGCCGCGTTTCCCTATCGGCAACCGGATTTTATGCAACGCCCAAAATTCACTGGGACAAGTCACGGATAAAAGGACGGCCCTTCTTTTACTTTGCCTATGGGGCGGCGGTTAGTGAAGTTGCGATTGATGTTCTGACGGGTGAGAACCGGATATTACGGACCGATATTCTGCATGATGTTGGACGCTCGCTGAACCCGGCGATTGATATTGGCCAGATTGAGGGCGGCTTTGTGCAGGGGGCCGGATGGTTGACAACCGAAGAGCTGGTTTGGGATGATTTGGGGCGGCTGCGCACCCACGCGCCGTCAACCTATAAAATTCCAGCCTGCGCCGACCGGCCGATGGCCTTTAACGTAAGGCTGTTCGAAGATGGCGAGAATATTGAAGACACCATTCATAAATCAAAGGCAGTTGGTGAGCCGCCTTTGATGCTTGGCATTTCTGTTTTTATGGCACTTTCGCACGCGCTGGAAGGCATTGGTGGGGCCGAATATCCAATGCTGGACGCCCCTGCAACGCCTGAACGGATATGTATGGCTGCACACCAGCTCGGTGCCCCTGGGGTCACATCTGTGGATGATGAGCCAAGTTCTGGTCAGCAGGCGTCAAATTGACGGACGGGGTAAAGCCAGTCGGGGTAAAGGCGGACTCGGTAAAGGCGGGCGGGGCGCAAACTGATTGGGTGATGGCGGCGGGCGGAATGATCGACCGTGACGGGGCGGTGGTTAGGGCTAGTCTTATTGACGTCAAAGGATCATCCCCGCGTGAGGCAGGCGCGATGATGCTGATCACCGCCGCCGATATCTGGCAGACAATCGGCGGCGGAACGCTGGAATTTGAAATCATGACAAAGGCACGTGCCCTACTTTCTGGCCCGCAACCGATCTGGACACGAACGATAATTCGGGCGGCACTAGGCCCTGATATGGGGCAATGCTGCGGCGGGAATGTGCGGGTGCTGCTGGAGCATTTTGGCGCTAATGAGGCCCCGCATCTCGCCGCGCTTGGCGGGTGCCAGCGAATTTATCATCCGCTATCCGCTGGCGCACCGCTGGAGTCGGGCGATGCTTTGCCGTTGGGTCCAAGCGATGATAAGGCGGGATTTGTGACACCGGTTCAACTTCCGGGCAGGCCTTTGTTTCTGTATGGCTCCGGCCATATCGGGCGGGCGCTAGCGCCGCACCTTGCCGCGCTGCAATTTGATCTGCATTGGGTTGATATCGCCGATGAACGCTTTCCTAGCGAGATTATGCCGGGAGTTCGCCGGGTGGTTGCCAGTGATCCGGTGATTATTGCGATGCATGCACCGGCGGATGCGTTTCATCTGGTAATCACACATAATCATGCGCTGGATGAGGCGATTTGCCACCAAGTGCTGTCAGGGGGCAAATTTGCCCGCCTCGGTCTGATTGGCTCGACCACAAAGGCGGCGCGGTTTCGCTCGCGCTTATCCAAAAGCGGTATTGATGATGCGATGCTGGACCGGCTGGTTTGCCCGATAGGATTGCCCGAAATTACCGGCAAACATCCAGCGCGGGTGGCGCTGTCAATTGTGGCAGGTGTTGCGATCTGGCAGCAGGAATTGGACGAAAATGCCTAACGCTGGCAAAATCTGAGAAAGAGGCCCATAAAATTAGCCCAAAAAATTAAAACATAGAATCACGCAATTAGGGGGGAGACGAAATGATCGACTATATCTGGATGTGGTCCGAGCTATTAACGCGCTGGGTTCATGTGATCGCGGGAATTGCTTGGATTGGCTCCTCCTTTTATTTTATTGCGCTTGATCTCAGCCTGAAACCGGGCGAGGCGCTGCCCAAACAGGCTCATGGGCAGGCGTGGCAGGTCCAGGGCGGCGGCTTTTACAATATGGTTAAATATTTGGTGGCTCCGGCAAAAATGCCAGAGGAACTGACATGGTTCAAATGGGAAGCCTATGCCACTTGGATTTCCGGGTTCGCGCTGCTGACCATCGTTTATTACACCAGCGCCGGACTTTATATGATCGATATCGAGGTTTTGGATATTGAGCCGTGGCAGGCGGTGGCCCTCAGTCTTGCCGGAATTGTTGGCGGGTGGGCGGCCTATGATGCGATGTGTCGCAGCCCGCTTGGCCGAAATGATGCGATGCTTGCTGCGGCGGGTTTTGTTTTTATTGTGGGTTTGGCATGGGCCTACACCCAGATGTTTTCGGCGCGCGGTGCGTTTGTGCAAATAGGCGTCAGCATTGGCACCATCATGGTTGCCAATGTTCTGATGATCATCATTCCAGGGCAACGCAAAGTCGTGGCTGCGCTGATTGCGGGAGATACGCCTGATCCGGTTTATGGGGCTCGCGGCAAGCAACGCTCGCTGCACAATAACTATCTGACATTGCCGGTGATCTTCGTGATGATTGGCGGGCACTATCCGGCGGTTTTTGCCACTGATTATGCATGGGTGATTCTGGCGCTTATTCTGATAATTGGCGGGCTTGTCCGGCATTTCTTCAATACCAAACATAAGGGTGATCCGGCACCCTGGTGGACATGGATTGCCGCTGCTGCCTTGATGGTGGGAGCTATTTTTCTGTCACAAGCCGGTGCGCCAAAATATGACGAGGCCGCCTATAGTGAATATGAGTTTGGCGAAGGGGCAGAATTGCATGTTGCTGCGGTGGAATTGGTGAACGAGCGATGTTCGATCTGTCATGCCGCCGAGCCGCAATGGGACGGGATGCGATTTGCCCCCAAAGGTGTGGTTCTGGAAAGCGAGGCTGACATCATCCGGCAGGTGGATGATATTTACTGGCAGGCAGCCGCGTCACACGCCATGCCGCCCGGCAATGTCATTTATATTGAGCCTGAGGAACGTGAAATGCTGGCGCGTTGGCGGGCGATGCTCCGCAGCCCAGATGGTGATGCAAAAATATCGGGTAAGGGCAGTAGCTAATGACGGATTATCCGCGTGATCTCATCGGCTATGGGCCTCGCCCACCCCATGCCGCATGGCCGGATAAAGCGCGGATTGCCGTGCAGTTTGTGCTGAATTACGAGGAGGGCGGCGAGAATTCTATTCTTCATGGCGATCCGGCGTCGGAGATGTTTCTGTCAGAAATTATCGGTGCGAGCCCCTTTGAGGGCGCCCGGCACATGTCTATGGAATCGATTTATGAATATGGCTCGCGGGCCGGTGTTTGGCGCGTTCTGGATTTGTTTCGCGACCGGCAGGTGCCGATCACCCTGTTTGCTGTGGCGATGGCGATGGAACGACATGAGGATGTGATTATCCGCGCGCTAGCCGATGGGCATGAAATTGCGTCACACGGATATCGCTGGATCAATTATCACGGTATGCCGATTGATCAGGAACGCCAGCATCTGGAAAAGGCTATCGACATTCACAAACGTATCTGCGGGACGCGTCCGCTGGGCTGGTATACGGGCCGCACGTCGGTGAACACGCGCGCGCTAATCGCGGCGGAAGGCGGGTTTATCTATGACGCCGATGATTATTCCGATGACCTGCCGTTCTGGAGCCAGCAGACCGAAACCCCGCATTTGATTGTGCCCTATACGCTGGATACTAATGACATGCGTTTTGCCACCGCGCAGGGCTTTCATACAGGGGATCAGTTTGCCGCATATCTGATTGATGCTTTTGATACGCTTTATGCCGAGGGCAAGAGAACGCCAAAGATGATGTCCGTTGGTCTGCATTGCCGCCTGATTGGACGACCAGCAAGGTTTGCCGGATTGGTGAAATTTCTGGATCATGTCCAAAAACATGATCAGGTCTGGCTGGCGCGGCGCATCGATATTGCCAATCATTGGCGCAAAACGCATCCCTTTGCCGGGGGAACTAATGGTTAAGTCCCTAAAAATCGAAAGACTGAGCAAAGATGCTTTTGCGGCTTTTGGGACGGTGATAGAAGCCGCCGGGGCCGTGGAAATCGCGATCAATCAGGGAACGACATCGCGCTTTCATGCGCTATGTAATGTTGATGTTGCGACGGGCGGCGGGCAGCCGATCATTTCGCTGTTTCGCGGGACGCGCCGCCCTGACCCGATTGAAATCCGGCTGATGGAACGCCACCCCCTAGGCTCGCAATCTTTCATGCCGCTGTCAGAGCATGACTGGCTGGTGGTGGTGGCGCCAACCAACGCCGATGATAGCGGTCCTGATTTCGACGGATTGCGGGTTTTTCGGGCAAGCGGTAATCAGGGCGTCAGCTATTCGCGAAACGTCTGGCATCATCCGCTTTTGATTCTGCAATCCCAGCAGGATTTCATCGTTATCGACCGCGCTGGACCAGACGACGAAAACAACAGCGCCAATCTGCAAGAAGTCTGGTCAGACGGTGTTGCTGCGGTGATTAAGCCCGATTTAGGCCTCGCTTGATCGGTTGGCCCCGCTTGATCGGTTAGGCGGCGCGGCCTTCCTTTCTTACATATCTAGCTCTGCATATTCTCCCGGCTCCTCACGCATATGTGAATGGTAAACGGGTTTATTCTGTCTATATTACAGCTAGATGTTCATGTTTTGTTTCATGTAATTTTCTACGTATTTTTTCTCTTACATATTTTTTTCTCACAATTTTCTCCTTGTAAAGGAAATCATCATGGTGCGCTCTTCTGTCGGCAAGTCTAGCGGTGAGCCTGCTGGCGGCTTTTCGGGCAATGAGTCTTCCCCTCGCGGTACCAACCGACCTTTGGGCATTTTTCTGATTTTGCTCTCAGCGCTGTTCTTCAGCCCTGCGGGGGTTTTTAGTAAGGGTGTTGATATCAGTGCCTTTAGTGTCGTTTTCTGGCGTGGATTGATTGCTGCTGCTGCCGGGTTGATTTATTTGCAGGTTATAGGAACGTTGCGCTCTGAAATGAGGCGCATGGATAAGGCTGGCTGGTTTGCGGCGGTTGTTTTTGCGGTTGGCACCCTTGCTTTTATTTCGGCCTTCAAGCTGACATCGGTGTCTAACGTCTCATTGATCTGGTCAACAGCGCCCGTTCTTGGCGCCTTTGTTGGCTGGGTATGGTTTGGCGCGCGCGTAACCTCCCCCTTTGTGATCGCCGCAATTGCTGTTTTGATTGGTACGGTCGTTTTGGTCAGTGGTTCTTTTGGCCCCGATATAGCAGCAGCAGATAGCGCCGGTGCAGAGATGGGGGGCACTGGGTCATTTTTTGGTACCAGCCTGATTGGTGATATTTTGGCGATGATTATGACGCTGATGATGGTTCTGGGAATGGCGATTTACCGGCGATATCCAGACACGCCAACCACCATGCCATCCGCACTGGCATCGGTGATTTTGCTTCCCTTCGCGTTGGTGTTGGATAGCCCGATGGGCGGACCTTTATCGGCACCCTTGTGGGATATCGGCATGATGGCGCTGTTTGCCCTTACATTTATTATCGCTTCAGTTACTTTATCCGAAGGCTCAAGGTATCTTGCCCCCGGTGAGACAGCGCTTATTAACATTAGCGCCGAAACGCCGTTTGCCATTTTGTTGGCGATGCTGATTATCGCGGAAATTCCGTCAACGCATACGATAATTGGCGGAACGATTATTTTCATCGCCGCGGCATGGTACCAGTATAAAAACTATCGGACAGAATCTGGCTAATGGCAGCAATTGGGGTTTCTAGGCGATATGTCCTGATTTTTGCATCAGATTATATGCCATTGCACCGTGATGCGTCAGCAATCGGTCCATCTCGATTGTTGTCAACTGGCCTTCGGCTACCACAATATTTCCGTTAATGATGGTGTAGCTGGTTTTGACTGGGCCGCAGAATAACAATGATGCCAGCATATCCCAGTCGCTTCCGGCAAAATCAATGCTGCGTCGATCAAATGCGGCAATATCGGCGGCGTATCCCGGGGACAGCATACCAATGTCATCTCGCCCTAGAACCGCTGCGCCGCCGCGCGTTGCAACTGCCAGCGCTTCTCGCGCCGCCATTGCCCCGCCGCCCTGCTCAACACGTTGCAGTAACATCGTCTGGCGCGCCTCATTCAGCATATGCCCGCTATCGTTAGAGGCTGAACCATCGACACCAATGCCAATCTTCATTCCGGCATCCA
>JAACDV010000230.1 GCA_009936825.1 Bacteroidota bacterium
CCGAAAGAATAATGCCGAAAGAATAGAGTAACGCGTGCGTAGAGGATAAGATTCATGACAGTCAAAGACAATGTTTCAAGAACCTATCCTTCAGGTGTCTATTTTCCGCAACCTAGTCCTCATAAAAAAAGCGTTTATCGCGGGAATCTGCATGGGCATTCCACGCATTCTGATGGCCTTAACACGCCCCAAGATGTGGTCCGCCTATACCGTGAGGCCGGGTATGATTTCACCTGCCTGTCAGAGCATTTTTGGACTGACCAGCGATTCTGCGCCGATCGCCTTTTGGATGCATCGCCACTGGATCGCACAGATTTCGTCACGATCAATTCTGCCGAGTTGCATTGTAACGGCAAAGCCTATGCGGATGACGGGCTGTGGCACATCGTTGCCAACGGGCTGCCGCAGGATTTTGCAATGGCCAGCGATGAGGAAACTGGGCCTGATGTGGTGCGCCGCGCCGTTGCCGCTGGTGCGGTTGTCTCGATTGCTCATCCTGAGTGGTATGCGCTGACACCCGAAGAAGCGCGCAGCCTTGCCGAAGCGGGCGCAACGGCGGTTGAGGTTTATAATCATTCATGTCTTATAGAGACGGCGCGTGGCAGCGGTATAGCCACGCTTGACCAGATGTTGAATGATGGATATCGGATGACCATCACGGCGAGCGATGATTCTCATGATATTCCGCGTGATGCTTTTGGTGGATGGGTAATGGTTGCCGCAGAAAAGCTGAACGCAACGGCGCTTCTTGACGCGATTAGGGCCGGTGATTTCTATGCATCAACCGGTCCGCAAATTCATGAAATCAGCGTATCCGAAAATGTGGTTCAGGTGAAATCATCACCCGCTAGCCGCATTGTTCTGGCCGCATGCGGGAATCAAGCAATGTCAGAGCATGGTGAGGCTATCACCAGCGCCCGGTTTGATTTGAACGGCAGGGACATCAAGTTCTTTCGCATTAGCGTCACCGATGAAAGGGACAAGGAAGCATGGAGCAATCCGTTCTGGCCCGATACCGGCTTTAGCCCACCTGATTTAAGGTAAGTAAATGATCCATTTTTTGACGATATTCGCGCAGTTTGCCGTGCGCAAGATGATGGCGAGCATTTTTATGCTGGCGCTGACGTCAGGCATGGCTATGGCTCAAATTCCGGAAAATGCGATAACGCGCGCCGTCACTGCCATTGACGCTAATATTCTGTTCATTCGGCACGCGCTGGCTCCAGGCTTTGGTGATCCGGATCACTTCCGGCTAGATGATTGTATGACGCAGCGTAATCTGGATGCATCAGGCCGCCAACAAGCGCGGGATATCGGGGCATATATGCGTCTACACGCCCTTACTTTTGATGCGATTCTCAGCAGCCAATGGTGCCGCTGCCGTGATACCGCCGCGGAAATAGCGCTTAGCCCGTTTGATATTTTTCCGGGGTTGAATTCATTTTTTCAAAACCATGCTGACCGAAGCGAAACCCTAGCCCTGCTAGACGCAAAAATGGCCGAAATCAAGTCGGACCAGTTGGTGTTGATGGTGACGCACCAGGTGGTGATCACCGCTGTCACGGGGATCACCCCGCGAAGTGGCGGGATGATCGCTTTTAATAGTCGGACCGGCGAGGCACTACGGGTGAATTTGCCTCCTGAATAACTAAATCAACCTTAGGCGTGCGGAACAAAATCACCATGCAACGCCGATGGCATGATATAGGGCAGATCTGCGATAAAGACCGGACCGCCAGCCTTATTCTCCGCATCAAGGATATGAAACTTGGTCGTCTTCGTTACCAAATCAGCATAAACCCCCAGCACCCATAACCGGCCCGTATCGGCGTCTCTTACAAACATATGCTCGTCGGCATGGCTATCTGGCCCCATATCATAAGTCTGAACCGACCCCGTGTCGCTATTCACAATCAAGACCGAGCGGAATAGTGACGTTGCGGTATCAATGCCAAGTGTCAGACATCGATGCTCGGAGCGGGTCTGTAGATCATCGGGCAATCTGGGAAATTCCACCGCCGCGGTAGTCAGCGTCTCAAGATCAACCTCCGAGCTCGATTTTTTCAAAGTGAGACGCGTCAAAAGCGAAGTGTCATCCACATGCTTGTTCTTGCTATGCCCGTCCCAGCGCAGCGAATTTGTCACGACCCTAGGCGTTTCATAACGACAAATATCCAAGTGCACATCACCATTTTTATCATCAAACGCATTCGCAAAATGAAACACAAAACTGGCCTTACTCTGATAGCGGCGGGCAATGGTCAAATCATTCTTATCAATGACCAGAATCTCCGTCATTGCTGTTTTTTTCCAGTCATGCGCATCCAGAAAGCTCGTCAACGGACCTATGTTTTCCTCCGACCAGATAAACGGCGGAATTACGAAAATCAGAAACCGTTCGGTAACAGCAAAATCATGGATCATTCCGGGATGGGGTGTCGATATCAAGGCATGTTTAATCTGACGCCCGGCATCGTCAAGCTGATAGAGAACAAGCTTATTATGCCAAACAATCTGACCAAAATTCCACCATCCACCCGCTGGATCGCGCTTTGGATGAGCGGAAAAAGGCAAACCTTCAAGACCTTCCCCAAATGACACCACCCCCTTGGTCTCCAGCGTCTGGGGATCAATCTCATGCGGCGAGCCTGCCTCCCACAACGCCATCGTCTGATCGCCAATTTGCCGAATGCTGGTGTTGCCGGTGTTGATCTCGTCGGTCGAACGAATCATCGGTGAGTCGGGCCAGACCGTTGAAAAGCTCTGCCGGAAAAGATCATCATGCTCCTGTTCGGCTTTATATTTGGACGTCTCGACAAAGCGGCCAGTAAAATTAACCCCCAATGGCGATATCCGAAAGCGCTGAATAAAACCATCACCGTCAAACAAATGACCGTTTTGACGCAGATAGCCTTGCGGCAATGCCGGGCCATTCTTGAAAAAATCGCCGCTCAACCCGGCCGGTACCGCCCCCTTACTGGAAAGCCGTATTTCGTCAATTTGACCGGGGAGTTGACGGCCTCGCATGGCTTCAAACATATCAGCGAAATCGGCTGACTGAGCCGAAATGGCCGGGAAAATAGCAAGCGAGCTAATTACACCCGCTTGCGTAGCTAAAAATTGTCGTCTGTCCATAACACCACCTATTTGAGTTTGAATTCAAGGGGGTTTGCAGTCTTGCCACCTTTAATTACGAAGGCTGAATCGGCAAAGGATGGGGGGCCGAACATCCCCCTGGCATTGTTGGAAAACCCGTATGGCTCAGTCGGCATGCCAACCAGATTGGCGTCCAATTCGTTATTGCCGTTCCTATCTTGAAAGGCCGTCGCGGCATATTCACCATCGGGAAGACCACTCAGGTCAATTTCCAAATACCCATCAGCATTAGCCATTGCCGCGATCTTGAAAACACTTTCGCCGCTAGGAAATGTCTCAATACTTTGCTGCGATAAGACACTGACATAGATTAACCCCGATTCAGGCTTTTCGACATAGATTCTGGTGCCTTCATCATTCGTACCAGCGGTAACATTGCCGCCCGAAAGGGTTGCCAGACATAGCGTCAGCACCGCCCCTAACGCAGATTTATCTTTGGTTAAAATGTTTCGCATGGATAAACTCCTTTTCATCCGTTGCAGGCTTGCGCCCTTTATTGACCCGCTGCGCTTCCCTGCGATGTTGTGTCTTTGTGACTGCAAGGTTCTGCGGGTGATGGTCAGGACCAAACCAGCAATTCGAATGAGAGAAAATCGAGCTTTCGTGAACGACCCTGAAATTTCGTGATTGGAGGGAGAATGACATTTGACGCTTCGTGAATTGCAGCGAAATGATGGGCCGATAACACGGTCAAAGGTCATTCATTTGATCAGGCAAACTGGCGGTTCCGCGATTTTGGCAAGCATTTTTGCGCTTTCAAATGCTTTTAGCGACGTGAGTGATCTGCCCCTGACCAGCCGCATTGCGATGTGGTTCTTGGTGATTGCACCGTGCTGGATCAGTGTGGCGTCAGTGTCTATTCTTTTATATCGCCGCTTTCACCTGTCCCGATTTTTCGACCAGCTGATTGTTGCCAGCCTATGCTCGGTCGCTTTGGCATTTCCATGTAGTTATTCGGCGCAACTGGTCTGGCGTTTCTTCGGGAATGTGACCGTCACCTATTGGGAGCAATTCGCATATATCACGTCGTTTAATTTACTGACGTCGACGCTGGTACGTGTCTTTAGTTACCCATCCGACCGCCCCTGGGCCCCTGCTGTAACGCCGGACGGATCACCGGGCGGATCACCGAACGGATCACCGAACGGTTCACCGGGCGGATCACCGACCAACAAACATCTGCCAGCCGCCCAGCCGGGTGAGACACTGAACGAGCGTCTGCCAATCGCCGTGCGGGGGGAAATTCTGTCTTTGTCAGGACAAGATCATTACGTTGAAGTAAGGACACAAAAGGGCACACATCTTTTGCTCTCTAGGCTTACTGATGCCATTGCCTTAACCGGCGATCAGCAAGGCATGCAGGTGCATCGATCATATTGGGTGGCACGCGCCGGAATCAAAAAAATCGAAACGCGAAATGGCAAGGGCGTTATCACCCTCCTCGACGGCTCAGAAGTTCCGATTAGCCGTCATAAACTGGCTAAAACACGTCGCTGGTTTGATGCCACGGGATCATAAATTCACCAAAAAAATGCGCCCCAGAAATTATACACCGCGCAGTTTTGGCATCAGAATAAATTCCCAAGGTGACGGGAATTCACCAACCGGCACCTCAATCAAATTCGGCCCGTCATGCTGGATGGCCTTTCTCAATTCAGCCTCCAGCTCGGCTGGCGTAGTGGCTTTTGCTGCGGTTACGCCACAGCTTTGGGCAAGCTGCACGAAATCAGGACTTGTCAGGTTTGAGGCAATATAGCGTTCATTAAATTTATCGCGCTGAATTCCGCGCACATTGCCAAACGCATTGTCGTTCATCACAATTATATTCACCGGAATGTTGTGAAGCGCGGCGCTGGCCAGCTCGGCGATAGTAAACATCGCTCCGCCATCGCCGGCAATCGATACAACCGGCACATCACGGCGCGCATGGGCGGCCCCCATTGCGGTGGCCAGACCCCAGCCAAGCGTTCCCTGATATCCGGTCGAAAGAAACGTTCTAGGATGGTAACTGGGAAAAGTAAAACGCGAGACGTAGCCAATCTGGGTCAGCTCATCAACAAATATCCCATCCTCTGGAAGCGCGTTGCGGATAGCTGCCAAAAAGCCGAGTTGCGGGCCCAGCTTTTCAGCAAACAGATCAGCAAACCGCAACTTAGTTTCGCTGATTGTCTGACACCATCCTGACCGGTCCGGCTGACCGCCGGCTATAGCCGCGAAAAGTGCCGGAAGCGCCATTTTCAAATCGGCGATAATCTTCAGCGTGGCAGGAGGGCCCCTGTCCGGTATTTCCGGATCAATATCAATGTGCAAAATCTGCAAATTATCATCAACGCCCCATTCGATTTTTTGCGTTGTCAGACGGGTGCCAAGCCCTATCACCAGATCGCACTCCGGCCATAGGCTGTGGCCAACCGGCATTGTAATACACTGCGGATCCGTTGAGTCCATTACCCCATGTCCGGTTCGAAACGTCATGACTCCCGCGCCAATTTCCGCTGCCATTTTGCGAATTTCAGCACTGTGGTCCTGCGCGCCACTGCCAACCACAATCAACGGGCGTTTGGCAGTGGTAATCATCGCCGCCGCTGCCGAGATCGCTTTTGCTGGAACCGGCTCTGGGGCGGGCGGGTTAATCGCCAATGATCCGGCAGCAGCTGTACTGGCCCCGCGCCAAATATCAACCGGCACTTCAACACCAACAGGACGCGGCCGCCCGGTGCGGAGTGCGGTCCAAGCATCGGCAAAAATGCTCGCAGCCTCGCCCGCATCTATCACCCGCACCGCAAATTTTGTCATTGATTGTAAAATTTCCAGCTGGTCGTCAATTTCGTGAAGCAAGCCAAACTGCTTTCCAATAGCCCGCGACGGGATTTGCCCGATCAGCGCAAATAACGGTGCATTCAGCGAATAAGCAGTACAAAGCGCGGCACAGCCGTTCAAAAATCCGGGGCCCGGCACTAGGCTAAAAGCCTGCGGGCGCCCCGTTGCCAGCGCCGCACCAAGCGCCATATAAGCGGCGCCCTGCTCATGGCGCGCTTGAATCGGGGTTAGCTTTTGCGCATGGTCATACAGCGCGTCAAAAAACGGGTCATTCTGCACGCCCGGAACGCAATAAAGCGTGTCGATTCCATTTTCAATAAGCGATTGAACCGCCAATTCTGCGACTGTCAAACTCATGCTGTTTTCCCCCTATTCCAAAACCATCATCCCATTCTGGTGTGATTCCATTTTTGGAAATATGAGACCGTTGACCATAAATCATGGCATCGGCGAAAGATAGGATATTGCTTGATAAAGGAATTACGCCAAGCTTGTTCCGAAGGGGACGCCAAAAAAAGACCGGCAAAAGCCGGTCTAAGGAGGAGTGAGGGAGGAAACGTAATGTTCGTAACCTCGCAGGAAGTATTGGCGACAAAGTGATCTAAATGTGACATTCTTAAGGCACTCCCATCCGGGCTTAAGGCACTCCCATCCGGGCTTAAGGCACTTCCACCCGGGCTTTAGGCACTTCCACCCGGGTTTCTTCAATCGGGGAAATTACCAAGAACCGCCCGCCCATTTGATTTACCGCGTTAACCCGCTCTAGAGTTAAATCATCTGCAGCAGCAAACATTGTAAAAACTATGGACATCATCACCCCAATTTCGCCAATTGATGGCCCCGTTCTGACCACCGACCGGTTAGTTCTGCGCGCCCCGACAGCGGCTGATTATCCCGGATTTAAGGCGCTGATCATGTCGGATCGCGGCAAATTTATTGGCGGACCATTAGATGATGAAGGCCGCGCCTGGCGGGCATTTGCATCGATCATCGGGCATTGGCATCTGATCGGATTCGGGGTTTTTGCGATAACTGAGGCATCCAGCGGCGAGTCCATGGGATTATGCGGGCATTGGTTTCCTGAGGGCACGCCCGAAATTCAAATCGGTTGGAATGTTTTTGAGGGGTTTGAGGGCAAGGGCATTGCTTTTGAAGCCGCCAGTGCGGTGATCACCTATAGTTTTGAGACCATGGCCCTGCCTACGCTGGTCAGTTATATCAACCCGAACAATCATCGCTCGGTAGCGCTGGCCAAAAGACTTGGCGCCATTTTGGACGAGAATGCCGCCGCCCCAGACACTACCAGCGCCGTCTACCGACATTCTGCGCGTTAGTAGATTGCTGGCATAGTTTCCCAAAAAAAAATCTCATCCCCTTGAAAAATTTCACGGTCATCCCAAATCTCCATTGTGACGCCTTATCGGGTCACGAAAACACTGAAACCGTCATTTTGCCAAAACGGGAAATGACACTTTACTCGCTTGAAAAAGGAGCAAAAAATGACTTTATTTACCACTCCAATGGCCGGCCAATTCGTGGGTTTCGACACGCTGTTCGATGAATTGAACAAGCTGGCTGAGCGCAAAGAGCCGAATTATCCGGCATATAATATTGCCAAGGATGATGACGAGCATTATCGCATTGAGATCGCGCTTGCCGGATTTTCAACCGAAGATATCAGCATCCAGACAGAAAAAGGTGTGCTGACGATTGAAGCGCACAAAGGTGATGCGGCAAAAAACAATGCTAGCGAAACCTACCTCCATCAGGGAATTGCGCAACGCGGTTTTTCAAAAATGTTCCGCCTTGCCGATTATATGGAAGTGGATGACGCGCATTTTGTCGATGGAATTCTGACGATCTTCCTGCATCGTGAAATTCCCGAAGCCGACAGGCCAAAGCAGATCAGCATCAATTCTGGCACTATGGTCGGCAAAGTCGGCAAAATTGTCAAAAAGCTGAACGACGCAGCGTAAAGACGCGTTGCCCGCACTATCTATACACCCCAACTAGACGGATAGGCGGCAGCCAGAAGGTCAGCCGCCTATTTTGACTGTCATCCATTTTAGATCATTGGCTATTTTTTGAGGTCGGACTAGCACCCTTGGTGCCTGATAATGGGTGCAGCTTGTATTTACCGGCGGCCTGTAGCATGGTCAGAAGGTGATTTTACTCCTTTTGAGCGAGGCCGCGCGCGATGACGTCCAACAATAGAGATGCGGGCACCAATAAAGATGCAGGCACCAATAGCGATGCAGACTCTGGTACCAGCGGTGCTATAGTTTCCCAAAATCAAATCACCGCAGCGATTGTCGCCGGATGCCTCGTATCCTTTGTCGGCTTTGGATTTGCCGCTACATTTGGAGTGTTTTTGCGGCCCATGTCGATGGAGCTTGGTTGGCCGCGTGAAGTTTTCTCACTGTCGCTCGCCCTTCAGGCACTCTTCTGGGGCCTTACCCAGCCCTTAGCCGGCATGGTTGCTGACAAATATGGCTCGGCACGCGTTTTAGCCTTTGGCGCCATTATTTCCGCCCTTGGTTTTTTCTTGCGCGGCACATTGTTTGACCCCACCATTTTTATTCTTTCCGGGATTGTTGTAGGAATCGGCACCGGAGCGTGTTCGTTTCCTGTGGTCATTATCGCACTTGGCAAGATTGTTTCGGCCCGGCAGCGCAGCTTTATCCTGGGGCTTGGCACCGCGGCCGCGTCAACAGGGATGTTTGTTGCCGCCCCGCTATCCCAGTATTTGTTGGCAAATGGCGGCTGGCAACTTGCGGTTCATGTGATTGCAGCCAGCTTTCTGCTGATACTACCTTTTCTTTATTTTATTGGCCGGCTGTCACGCCCCAGCATTGGCAAAAATTCAAGTGGCAGTATCGGTTTTGCGATGAAAATGGCCTTTTCCGACCGCGCCTATGTGCTGCTATTTGCCGGATTTTTCGTTTGCGGCTTTCATGTCTCATTCATCCAGATACATTTACCGTCCTATATTGCCGACCGCGGATTGGCGACATCGGTGGGGGGCTGGTCACTAGCGCTGATCGGTTTATTTAACATCATGGGATCATTTCTGTCCGGATGGTCTGGGCAGGTGTTTTCAAAGAAAAAGGTTCTGGCCGGAATTTATTTCGCACGCGCCGTGGTTATCACCATCTTTATCCTGATGCCATTTACCCCGATGACGGTATATGTGTTTTCGGCGGCAATGGGGCTTTTATGGCTATCAACGGTACCTTTAACCACCGGACTGGTCGCCCAGACACAGGGCCTCACCTTTCTTTCAACTCTGGCCGGTTTTGTGTTTTTCAGCCATCAGACAGGATCGTTCCTCGGCGCATGGCTTGGCGGTTTGATTTACGATATCTATCAGGATTATACCCCGATGTGGATTGCCGCTATCCTGCTGGGGCTTATGGCAACGCTGCTACATTTGCCAATCCGCGAGACACCGGGAAAACTGGCAGTGAGCGAGGCGGCACCCTAGCCCAACCAGTTCAACGTTAACTTCCAGTTCAACGTTAGTTTCTAGGTCAACTTTACGGGCAGATTTACCGGCCCACGAAAGCCAAATCCACGAAAGCGGGCCGGATCGCTGGGGATCAGTTCCATATCCGGAAAGCGGTCAAACAGCATGGGAAGAATAATATCGGCGACCGTGCGCCGCGCAATGTGCGTGCCAAGACAAAAATGCGGGCCATTGCCAAACGACTGATGCGGGGCTTTCGGGCGGTGAATATCATACAGATGGCCGTTTGTATAAATTTCTTCATCATGATTTGCCGAGGCTTGAATGGTCATCAGCACATCATCCTTGCGGATTACCATCCCCCTGATTTCGGTATCTTCGGTAGCCCGGCGCGATGAAACCTGAATAGGCGCAACCCAGCGCACCGATTCTTCAAACGCATTCTGCCAAAGGGAGGCGTTTTCTAGGGCCGCCTCTTTTTGATCGGGGTTGCTCAACAATCCGTAAATAGCTGTCAACATCGCATCGCGCGGCTCGTTGATACCACCGCCGATAACAATTTTGATATTGGAACGGATTACCTCAATCCCAACCGGATCATCCGAATTCAACATCGCGGCAATCGCGTGCGGAGCGGTATCTGTTCCATGCGCATCCACGGTCTTTTGAATGCAGGCATTGATCTCCTCATTGGCCGTATCCGTGGCAGCAAAGGGCGCATCCCGCCAGCCAAAATTACCTGCGCCGTCAATCAGCGTTTGCGACCAACGGCAAAGATCGGCATCGCTGGCATGCTCCAGCCCAATCAGATGGGCAAGGCACCGCGCGGCAACAGGGGCGGCCAACTCATCGAAAAGATCAACCGTCTCACCGCGCGGCAACCGGGCGATATAATCCTCAGCGATACGCTCATAAAGCGGCACCCAAATCTGGCGGATGTTGCGCTGCGAGAAAGCCGCAGTCATCGCATTACGCTCCCGGGCATGCAGATCGCCATCCTTGCGCATCAATGTATGGGCCTGAAAGGCGCGCTGCATCGGGGTGTTGGGATCGTTCGATGAGAACAGTTCCCAATTATCCTTCACATATTTCGTGTCGGCAGCCTTGGTCAGCAACGTCCGGCCAAGCGATTTGACCGTGACAATCGGGGTTCGCTCGCGCGCCTGATGATAAAAGCTGTAGGGGTCGAGCGTAAGATCATCAATCGTCACTTCATCATTCACTGGTGCTAGCTGCATTCGAAAATTCCTATTCTAAGCGCAACAAGTTTATCGTTTACAAAGGCTACCTGACTAATATCTAGACCGGTTTCTTGGGGCAGTATTACGGACTTCCCAAATTTATTACATCACAAAAACCGCTACAGAGTTAACCTTTTTTATGACTCCTCCCCACAGGCCGGAGGGTTACTGTCCCAGCGCATTGGCGTCCAAAAAGAGGGTAACTTGTGTTTTGCTGGATTATGCCGCACCTTTCCCATCAACCCGACCCTATTTTTGCAACTTGGCGGTCAGAAACGGTTCCAGATGAAGCTTATTATCACCTCATTGTCACTATTGGCGGGAGCAACCGCCTTTGCCATTGATGTGACAACGCCAGCCATTCCCGCCAGTGCTGATTTCTTCGGAATTGAAATTGGCGCGATTCAATTGACCATCAGCCTCTATCTGCTTGGCTATGGACTTGGACAGATTCCGATGGGTTTGTTGGCAGATCATTTTGGTCGGCGGGTGACTGTCCTTACCGCCATGTCGCTATTTGTTGTGTTTGCGATTATTGCGTCGGTCAGCTCGAACCCTGAGATCCTGTTGTTAATGCGTTTGCTGCAAGGGTTTTGTGGGGCCAGTGGTCCGGTGATTTCACGCGCTATGGCACGCGACCTTACCGAAGGGGCAGATACTGGCAGGTTGCTGGGGCTGATGACTGCCGGGCTTGGCGGTGTGATGATTGTGGCGCCGCTGGTTGGCGCTCTATTGCTGGATTTTTATGGCTGGCGCGCCCCGTTTTTTGCCTCTGGCGTTTTTGCCGCCGTTGCGGTTCTGATGATCTGGGCTAATGTTGGTGAGACCAATCTGGAGCGCCCCGAAAGTAGAATTTCCGAAAGATTTACCACCGGGCTCAAAGCCTTTGCAGGCTCAAAGCAAGGCCTTCTTGGGGCGCTTTATATCGGGCTGGCTTTTTGCAGCTTGATTGCCTTTGTCACTTTGTCTTCAGAATTATTTATCCGCCAATATGGAACCAGTGAAATCGGCTATGCAATCATCTTCTCCGCCGCCTCAGTTGGGTATGCAATGGGCGGACTTGCCTGTCGCCGATTAATACGCCAGCACTCATCGCTCAGGCTAACGCATTCCGCCGCCGGAATATTTGGCTTTGTCGCGCTGGCAATGCTCATCACCCTTGTGTCCGGAACCGATAGCTATGGGGCAATGATCGCGGTAATGGTCATTTCGTTTCTGGGGGTCGGGGCAATGCTGACGGCGGGGTCGACTTTGGCTCTCGAATCACTTCCAAAGACCGCAGGAATGACCGCCGGTATCATGGGAAGCTTTCAGATTTTGCTTGGCGGGGTTTTTTCAGCAATTCTGTCGATGGTTAATTTTCCCGCCATTCTCCTGCTTCAGATAACCGTTATAATCCTTGGCCTGTTTATGATTCTGATCATCATACCCACGCGCAATCTTCAAGGGTCAACCACTATATGATGTTGCTGAACTGCAACAAATTGGCATAATTTGTGTAAAAATTACATTTCGTCCTTGGCATTCCTTATAATAAAAATGCTATAAACCAGACGAAGGAGAGTAAAAACCCTTCTTAAAGGCAGGATAAAATGAACGAAAAGCAGTTTGAGAATTTTATCAAATTCTCGCATCTGTCCCATTTTCAACGCAAGTCCAGGCCTAACCGTGGCCGTTATGTAAGAATGGCCACGGCGGTTGGAATATTGGCCCTTGGCTATTTTGCATTCAGTTCAAACTGAACAGCAATTTGACTAATTTTTTTTCGTTTTGTTTCAGTTATGTTTTTCAGCCAAGTGTGAATTTGCGACGATACTACCGCGCAATAACGCCAGTTTTGCCGTGGAGCGTTTTGCTCTGAATTTGGCGGGTTGGATTGAATCCTAACCTGATACTCACTTTATCCAGACCCCATCTCCAAGATCGGTTACTCCGACCTGTCGATCCGACATTGAAAGCAGTTGTTCGCCGCTGAACGGACATGGATGAAAGCGATTTTCTCATTTTCCAGCAATGCGGCCGCCCTTGTTTTGATCTTATCACGATCAACAATACAGCCGCTGCCATAGACAATCCGTTCATCGTTATCGTAGCCGCGCACCATATAGGTTTGGCTTGTCAGTATAGGCGGAAGGTCAGCGCCGGATTTGGCGCGCTCGCATAATTTGGCATGTAGAAAAACCGGGCCCGTTTCAGCATAGGCGTGAAACGCCGTAAAGGGACGCCAAGCCAGAATCAAGAAAGGCTCGCCAGCGTCGATATTGCCAAGACAATGGCGGCATGGCAAACCATCACCGTCCGAGATATGCTGCTCAATCGGCAGTCCATAATCGTCAATTCCAGTCGACAAAACCCGCTGAACATCATCCGTTGACAATGCTGTAAATTCAATCGACATTTCCTCTCCCCTTGTTTGTGAAATCGTCATTTTGATGCTAACGATGTTAATGATTCCGGATAAGATTTATTGAAGTATTGCGGGGGGCGTAGAGGGATTTAGACCATGTCAGACAAACATCAAAAAGCGCTGGCCAAATTAAGGCAGCAGCAAAAAGTGCAATCAAGGCGCGAGAACGCATTGCGAAACCTTGTCGCCGGACAGGGCAAACCCATTGAAGACAAGATTGCGTCGATGCGCGCGGTGCAACACACGGACAGCCGCCGCGTGATTTCAGCCATCACATCAATGATGAAGTCAGACAAGTAAGGCAGCCTTCCTCATATAATTCGGATAATTCCGGTTTGACTTGCCAAGGTCGGGTGCTGATCCAGAAGGTAAACAAATCTATTAACCTCTGGTATGGTTAAGGCATTGAACATTATCCTGCACCCAATGAGCGATGAGGGAATGAAAAATGCCAAATCCAGAGGCGCCCAACCCCAAGATAAATGACCCCAAGATAAATGATCCTGAAGTAACTGACCCTAAAGTAACTGACCCTAAAGTAACTGGCTCAAAACCTATAGAGTTGGAGCATGTGAATTTGACGGTTCGCGATTCGAGGCAAACCGCAGAGATGCTCACAACCTTATTCGGCTGGAAAATTCGGTGGCAGGGCGCTGTATTGGGCGGCGCCGGATGGACCGTTCATGTGGGAACGATGGATACCTATCTTGCGGTATATTCCCCCAACACGCCTCCCGGCCAGACAGATCGCCCCGTTCCCTTGCCAGAGAGACCGCGTTCCGCAGATGCTCTAAATCATATCGGCGTGGTTGTGGATAATCTTGAAACAGTTCAGGCCCGCGTTAAGGCGATGGGGTTTACAACGGGGCCGATTGAGGATTATGAGCCCGGAAGGCGCTTTTATTTTGACGATACAAATGGCATCGAATTTGAAGTTGTGTGCTATCAATAGCCTGATGGATTGATTATGGCCAAGAATTCTGACCCCTATCTAAGGCTGAAAATTGTATCTAAGGCTGAAAATTGTCAAAATTATTTGAAGAGCTAGATTATCAGCAAACCCCACTTGGCGCGTTGATACTGCGCCGCCGCCGCCAGTTGAAACTTGACAAAGATGTTGTCGAAGTCATTTTGAATGACGAGCATCTGATGTCGGATATGTTCAGCGCTTCGGAAAGTGCGCTTGCTGATATTCCGCTGGGCATGATCGCGGCACCGGCGCCGGATATTCTAGTTGGCGGTCTGGGGCTGGGATACACCGCTGCAGCGGCTTTAGCGTACCCGCATGTAAGATCGCTCACCGTTATTGAATATCTATCCCCGGTGATCCAATGGCATCGCCGCGGGTTATTGCCCATGGGAACGGCGCTGTTTGACGATCAACGGTGCCGCATTATTGAGGCAGATTTTTTCGCAGCCGCAGCTAGGTCAATTACAGAAGGGTTCGATCCGGATCGACCGGGCAGAAAATTCGACGGTATTTTTCTGGATATAGATCACACACCGGATTTTCATCTAAGCCCGGAGCATGCCGCTTTTGATGCGCCGGACGGCCTCGCGCACCTTGCTGGCAATCTCAACCCCGGCGGCATTTTTGCCCTCTGGTCAAATGATCGCGCTGATGATGATTTCTGCGCCCGCCTTACATCGGTGTTTACAGATGCCAGTGCCCACGATGTGGTGTTTTTCAATCCTCTGCAGGAAGCCGACACCCACCAGACCGTATATATAGCCCAAAAATAACAACCGGTCTTGGCGGGCCGCCCGGTATCCTAGTAGATTTCGCTGGAATATTTGACTGTCAGGAACGCGTCCAGCCCCTCGGTTCCCCCTTCAGAGCCGTATCCGCTGTGTTTTACACCGCCAAATGGTGTCTCAACCGAATGCACATGCATCGAGTTGATCGCCAGCATTCCTGTCTCAATCTCGGATTTCAACGCAGCCACAGTTTTAGGATTGGTGCTAAAACCGTAAGCAGCCAAGCCAAAGGGCAGGCTATTGGCGCGTTCAATCACCTCATCGAGGCTCTTGAATGTTGCTGTCGGGGCGACGGGCCCGAACGGCTCCTCGGTCATGATCTTGGCAGTCACCGGAACATCACGGAGCAAGGTAGGCGCAAAAAACGAGCCGGGGCTCTGGATGCCCGCACCGCCCGTGACCAACGTTGCACCCTGTGATATCGCGTCATTCACAAAATCATTCATCACATCGATACGGCGTTCGGCCACTAGCGGCCCCATATTCACGCCTTTATCCAGACCATTGCCTACCTGAAGGGCTTCTACCGCGCGTTTGAAGGCCGCAACAAAGGCATCATGCGCGCCTTCTTGAACCATGAAACGTGTTGGCGAGATACAAACCTGCCCGGCATTACGAAACTTTCCGGCAACGCAATGCATAGCGGCCTGTTCGATATCCGCATCCTCAAACACCATAACCGGCGAATGCCCGCCAAGTTCCATCGTGCAGCGAATCATGTTCCTCGCGGCAAGCTGTTGCAGATGAATGCCAACCGGAACACTGCCGGTAAAGCTGAGCTTGCGCGGAATTGGTGATCCAAGAAGATGCTCCGACACATCGGACGGTACGCCAAAAACAATATTCAGCGCGCCGGCGGGAAGGCCGGCATCAACCAAGGCCTTGCCAATGGCAATCGCTGTGGCGGGGGTTTCTTCACTTGGCTTTATCGTGATCGAACATCCGGTGGCCAGCGCGCCCGCTACTTTGCGCATGACATTGGTTGCCGGAAAATTCCACGCTACAAACGCCACAACCGGACCGATGGGAAATTTTTGAACTTCATGCCTCATGCCGGGGATGCGCGATGGAATGGTGCGTCCATATAAACGCTTTCCCTCTTCGCCGTACCAGCGCAGCAGGTCTATCGCAACCCGAAGCTCAATACCTGCTTCGCCAACCGGCTTGCCCATTTCCCGCGTTAGGTTTGCTGCAATCATATCAAAGCGTTCATCCAGCAGACTGGCCGCTTTCTCGAATATTACCTGGCGTTGAAGCGCGGTCATTTTGCGCCAAACATCAAACCCTGCCTTGCTGCTGGCAAGCGCATCATCAAGATCGGCAGCGCTGGCGTGCGGTAGCTGGCCAAGTTCCGATCCATCAGCAGGACAAATTACAGGCTCGGACTTGCCCGATGTTCCTTTGGTCCACTCACCAGCAATCAGCATGTTCAATTCAGGATATGACATAGTTGCTTCCAATCTATTTATGTATGGCACGATCTATCTAAAGCCCGTTTATATGTGTGAATTACATCGATTAATATTGAAATTTGACTTTGATCATGTCTCAGACATAATCATATCTGCCCCCTTTTCGGCAATCATATAAGTAGGGGCATTGGTATTGGCTGAGGTGATCAACGGCATAATTGAGGCATCAACTACCCGAAGCCGGTCCACCCCACGCACGCGCAAGGTAGGATCCACAACCGCGTCCTTATCGCTGCCCATACGGCAGGTTCCAACACAATGATAGACCGTACCACCGCCGCTACGTGCAGCATTCAGCAAGTCATCATCACTGGTGCAATCGGCCCCCGGAGTGACTTCCTCATCCCACAGATTGCGAAAACTATCCTGCTTGTAAATGTCTCTAAGCATTTTTATTCCGGCAACAATGGTCTTTTGATCTAGGTCATCTTCAAGGTAATTAGGAATAATTTTCGGATCGGCATGCGGGTCAGCTGAGGTGATGTCAATGCGTCCCCGTGATTCTGGATGGCACTGCCAAACCGCAGCGGTAAATCCGGAATATCGGTGTAGCGGATCCCCGGGTTTATCAACTGATAGCGGCATCACGTTGAACTGAATATCGGGTGCTGAGGTTGGCGCATGCTGGGTTCGCGCAGCGCCGCCGACCTGCCCCGCTCCAACGGTGAGCGCGCCGCGACCCTGAAGCGCCCATTGAAGCCCCATCTGGACCAGCTTTAAGGGGTTGCGAACATCGTCATTCAACGATTTACGGTGACGCAACTGCACTATGCTACGCATTTGATAATGGTCCTGCAGATTGCCGCCAACGGCCGGCCTGTCCACCGCGACATCAATCCCCAGCTCTTGCAACAAGCCACCCGGCCCAATCCCGGATAGCTGCAACAGTTGCGGCGATTGAATGGCTCCCGCGCTTAAAATGGTCTCAGCACTGGCTAGAACATCAATAGGTTGGCTGGCGGACTGGCCGGCAGTTTGGCTGGCGGACTGGCCGCCTTGACGCAGGCGAATGCCGATTGCTGCACCATCTTTGATCAGCACCTTTTCAACCAGAACACCGGTGGCAACGGTCACGTTACTGCGCGCCATTGCAGGCCGCAGAAACGCCGTCGCCGAACTGCTACGCCACCGTTTACCAATTGACAGATGATAGGATCCGACGCCCAAACTGGTGCCGCCATTAAAATCATCATTTACCGGCAAACCATATTCCTGAGCAGCCTTCAACCAAGCCCCACAATGGGCGTGGTTGTTGCGAAGCTGCGAGACTTGAAGCTCACCATAATTACCGTGAAATTGTGACATTGGACCGGCAAAATTCTCAAACTTCCGGAAATAAGGCAGCACATCATCATAGGACCAACCTTGGTTTCCCAACGCCGCCCAGCTGTCAAAATTTTCGCGCTGACCGCGAATGAAAATCAGGCCATTGATGCTGCTGGAGCCGCCAACAACCCGCCCTCGCGGCCAATCGATTGACCGGCCGGCCGTGCCCTCACCCGGCGTGGTTGCAAAATGCCGTGACGCCTTGGGATTATGGATTGATTTGAAATATCCCACCGGAAGCTTGACCCAGAAATCATGATCCCAGTCTCCCGCCTCAACGATAAGGATTTTATTTTCAGGGCGCAAAGATAGCCGGTTTGCCAAAAGGCATCCCGCCGATCCTGCACCAACTATTATATGGGTGAATGACGCACCCGATAAATCAGCGGTGGAGGGATTCATCACCTTAAATTTTCCTTAACATGCTAAAAATGGTATGTTAGGTCTTTTATTGTGAAGAGGGCGTATTTGCAAGCTCACAATAATCGTAAGACTAATAAAAAAGGCCCTCCAGATCAAAGGCGCCCAGCATCACACCTCACTTAAGCATCACACCTCACTTAAGATGGTAATCCCAGATTTGGAAACAGCTCCGAATGCAACCCAAAAATACAGATGAAATCCCGGGTCGAACATCGGGGCAAAATTTCGGGCCGAGCCGTCAGCAACCGATGCCGCTATATTTTCAAGTCTATGAGACATTGCGGCGGCAGATTACCGATGGCGTTTGGAGAAAGGGTGATCTGATACCGGCAATTCCGGTGCTAACCCGCCAGTTCAAGGTGGCTGCAATTACCGTTCGCCAAGCGATCCGTCTGTTGCAGGATGATGGGCTTGTTCTTTCGGAGCGCGGACGCGGAACGACGGTAATAGCCGATATCAGTGCGCAAAAGCCGCTTTATCTGGAATCCAGCGTTAGCCACCTTTTGGATATTTACGCCGGTGATACGCCCGAACTGATGACGTTTGACGAAGGGGTGGCAGCACCGCCCCTTTATCCGCACGACATGAAACTGGCTAGCAGTTATTATTTTCTGACGCGCGCCCATATTCGTGATGACATGCGCTATTGCCTGATCACGATGTATATAGAAGAGACAATTTTTCGAGCCAACGAAGCGGCCTTTCGCGAAAAGCTGGCACTTCCCGTTTTGTGCGGTATGCAGGATGAAATCATGGCAAGGGCATGGCAGACGTTGCGCATCGAAAAAGCCGATCTCTCGCTTGCCGCACATCTGAAAATTCCGCATGGTGAGCCGATTGCCCGCGTTCAACGCTTTATTACCGATGCCCGGGATCGTCTGATTTATTTTGCTGATATAAGCTATCGCTCTGACTGCGTTCAATATTCCATGGAATTGAAAATATGATCCGCATAGTTGATGTCGAAACCTCGGTTTACAGGTATCCGCTGGCAACACCGGTCCAAACCTCGTTTGGTATCATGAATGACCGGCCAATGATTGTAACTCGCCTGACCAGCGCTGAAGGCATTACCGGCTGGGGCGAGATTTGGTGCAATTTCCCCAATGTAGGGGCCGAACATCGTGCCCGTCTGGTGCAGCATGTTTTAGCGCCTTTGCTGATGTCCGGGCAGCATGAGAATGCCGAAGCAGGGTTTGATCACCTGACACGGGCCACATGGGTTTTAGGGTTGCAAACCGGTGAGCAAGGTCCTTTAGCACAATCAATCGCCGGTCTTGAAATTGCCCTTGCCGACATTGAAGGAAAATTAAAAAACCTGCCCATATGGAAGCTGTTCGGTGGCACAACCAACGCCGTGCCGGCCTATGCCAGCGGCATTAATCCAACAAATCCGCAAGCCACAGTTGAACGGGCAATTCGTGAGGGGTTTGATGCGTTCAAGCTGAAGATCGGATTTGGCAGTGATCGTGATCTTGAAAATCTGCGAAGTCTGCGCGACCTTATCGGCCCTGACAGCGATTTGATGGTCGATGCTAATCAGGCCTGGAATATCGAACAGGCGCACCAGATGCTAGTCCCCTTGGCAGCGTTCAATCTGCAATGGCTGGAAGAACCAATTGCCGCCGATAGGCCGCAAGAAGAATGGCAGCGATTGCGCAAGATGGCATCAATGCCTCTGGCGGCGGGAGAGAATATTTACCGGCAGGATCAGTTTGATGCCGTTGTGGATGCTGATATTCTAGGCGTTGTGCAACCTGACCTCGCCAAATGGGGCGGGCTGAGCAAGACCATCCCGCTGGCACGTGCGATACGCGCTTCGGGAACACGCTATTGTCCCCATTATCTCGGCGGCGGCATCGGCTTGGTTGCCTCAGCTCACGCGTTGGCGGCGGCGGGCGGCGATGGCATGCTGGAAGTTGATATCAACCCGAATCCGTTACGCACGGAATTTGCCGGTGAGCTGTTCTCCCATCAAAGCGATGAAAAGGACAATACTGGCCCTAAAATGGCCTATCTCGGCGATGATGCCGGCCTTGGCTATACACCCAACCTTGACGCACTTGCCGAATTTAAGGTGCAATTTTAGCCAGCCACAAACTGCCTTGACAGGCAGAAAGATATTAATCAAATTGTTAGTACAAATTTCGATTTAGGTCGAACTGCCACTGTTTTTTGAGGGAATGTTTCAGCTGTTATTTGTTTTAATCTGCCCTACGAGGGGATCAAAAGAGACCTGGGCGGGTTGAAATTATCACCATACTAGCTGAATATTTTTGGCAGGAAATTGCTCTGGCTCTGATTATAACAGCCAGTGCAGGAAGGGCTGCATAGATTGTGCAGTTCTCTATATAAAAAAGGGAGGTCTTATGTATAAATTTCTTAAATCAGCGACTGTGGTTGCAGCGCTGGCCTTTGCGCCAGCATCATATGCAGACACAGCCGATGGCAAAGCTGTCCTGGGAATGTCCTGGGATCAGGTTGTCGAAACTGCCCGTGGGGGCGAGGTCAACTGGTTCCTCTGGGGCGGTTCAGACAATATCAACAGATACGTAACTGAATTTGTTGGCGGTATCCTGAAAGACCAATATGGCATCACATTGAACCGGGTAGGCCTGTCTGACACGGTAGCTGCCGTCAATATTGTTCTTGGCGAAAAAGAAAGCGGCGTTATGGATGCCGGATCAGTAGACATGATTTGGATCAATGGTGAGAATTTCCGCACCATGAAGCAGGGTGGTCTGGCTTTTTGTGGCTATACCGAAATGCTGCCAAACAACAAGAATGTTGACTGGAGCAACCCGGCGATTGCGAATGATTTTGGTGTTCCCGTTGATGGCTGTGAGGTTCCATGGTCAAAGGCTCAGTTTGCCTTCGCACATGATACAGCGCGCACCGCGAACCCGCCAAAATCTATTGGTGAGCTTATCGAGTGGATCAAGGGTAACCCTGGCCAGTTTACTTATCCTGCTCCGCCAGACTTTAACGGATCAGTGTTCGTACGGCACGTCTTCTATCACGCTGCTGGCGGTGTAGAAAATCTTCTCGGCCCCTTTGATCAGGCTAAATATGATGAAGTCGCAGCAAAGACGTGGCAGATTTTGAACGATCTGGAGCCGTATCTGTGGCGTAAGGGTGAAACCTATCCAACTTCAATCAAGGCGCTTGAGCAGCTTTATGCCAACTCCGAAGTTGATCTGGTGTTCAATTATGAGCCATCTTCGGTTGGCGTAAACATCGAAGCTGGCACATTCCCACCAACCACCAAAGGCTATGGCCTGACAGACGGTACGATCGGTAATACCAACTACACAATCATCCCGTTCAACTCGCCAAACAAAGCAGCTGCCTTGGTATTGCAGAATGTTCTGCTGTCCGGTGAGGCTCAGTATCAAAAGGCTCTGCCAACAGTTTGGGGTGCAAAGCCTGCGATCGAAATGTCTCGCGTGAGTGCGGATGTAAAATCGAAGTTTGATGCCATCGTCAAGCATCCTGCGGTTGTATCG
The DNA here is from genome assembly GCA_009936825.1 of Bacteroidota bacterium. Next base: position 21,576 of record JAACDV010000230.1, read on the forward strand.
CCTGATGTGCTTGCCAAAGCCGCTTTGCCTGAGTTGCAGGCGTCTTGGATTTCAGCCATTGAAAAGGGTTGGCTGGCGAATGTTGGTAACTAAAGCGTAACTCTGAATGGCCCGCGGGTAGTCAGTCCGCAGGAGGTTTTCCCTCGCAGAGCATGTGATCTTTTGATTACTGCTCTGCGAATAACACCTGCCAGACTATTACATCTTGGATTTCAATCTATTGGATTACTGATTTCTGGGGTGTTAAGCGGGCCGTTCATCCTTTTACTTTTATTCTTTATGAATTTTTTGGCTGGGGGGAATTTGTGTCTAACAACACAAAAATAATATTATTGCTGGCGCCCGCCCTGCTGGTTATCGGCTTGCTGTTTTTTGGGGGTCTGTTCGTTGGCCTGATGCGCAGCTTTAGCTACATGCCAGTTATCGGAATGACCGAGCCGAACTTTGATGCCTATATTGCGGTTTTTTCCAGCACCGAGTTCTACTGGTCTTTCCTGCTTTCCTTTCATATTTCCTTTACATCAACGGTGATTTCCTCGGTTCTGGCGATTGGTGCGGCTTTGCTTTTGCGCCGACAATTCATCGGACGGGCTGTGGTGAACTTCCTGTTTCAGCTGAATTTGACAATCCCGCATCTGGTTGGCGCGATCGGTATTTTATATCTGTTCTCACAGTCGGGTAGCTTTGCCAGGTTGGCAGCTGAATGGGGGATGATTGCCAAACCTGGCGATTTTCCGGCACTGGTTTTTGATCCGTATGCAATCGGCATTATTCTGCAATATGTCTGGAAGGAAGTTCCGTTTATCGGCGTAATCGTGCTGGCCAATATGCAGGCACTTGGTGAGGATTACGAAAGCGTTGCGCGCTCGCTGGGCGCCAACCGCTGGCAGGCTTTCTGGTTTGTCCTGCTGCCGTTAATTTTGCCGGGCGTGCTGTCTGCATCGGTTCTGGTTTTTGCCTTTACCTTTGGGGCGTATGAGATCCCAGCAATTTTGGGAGCAAATTATCCCGCCGCGCTGCCGGTTCTTGCCTACCGTAAATATACCGATGTTGATCTGGCTGCCCGTCCCGAAGCCATGGCAATGGCGATCGTTATTGCCGTGTTGAGCGCCCTAATGATTTTCCTTTATCTGCGCTACGCTAGACGCCGGGTCAGGGGGTAGAAGAGTAATATTATGTCCTATCAAGCAAGACCAACCCTGTTTGCCACTAGTTTCAGATTCATCACCGGCGCGGTGCTGATTACTTGGCTGATTCTGCCCCTTGTGCCGCTCGCTATCTGGTCCTTTGCAAAGGGCTGGTTCTTTCCCGATTTACTGCCTCAAAGATGGTCGATGCGGGCGTGGGAATACACATTCTCCGACACTGCTGGTGTTATTGACAGTCTGGGCCTGACCATCGGCATTTCTCTAGCGGCAACCTTTCTATCCGTTCTTGTTGGTGTTCCGGCAGGGCGCGCGCTCGGCATGTATAAATTCAAGGGCAAGGGTGCGATTGAGCTGTTAATCCTTGCCCCGACAATTGTTCCCGGCATTGCGGTGGCACTGGGCATCCATTCGGTATTTATTGGCATGGGGCTAACCAACAGTGTGCAAGGGGTGATTTTGGTTCATCTCATACCCACCCTGCCCTATATGACTTTGGTGATGTCCGGCATTTTTTCAAACTATGATGCCGCTTTTGAAGATCAGGCCCGCTCGCTTGGGGCAAGCGCGGTTAAGACCTTTTGGTATGTGACTTTGCCAGCAATCCTGCCCGGCATTATTGTCGGGGGGTTGTTCGCCTTTTTGGTATCGTGGAGCCAGTATATCCTGACACTGCTAATCGGTGGCGGGCGCGTTGTCACCTTACCCTTGCTGTTATTTAACTTTGCGTCTGCCGGGCGCAGCGATATCACCGGCGCAATTGGTATAATCTATATCATCCCCGGAATTATTATCCTGACGCTAACAGCCCGCCATTTGTCTGGACGAAGCGGCGCTGTAGGAGGCTTTGGCAGAGTATGACAACCGTAAATATCGACCATTTGACCAAAGTATATCCGGGGCAGACTGAGCCTTCGCTGGATGATCTATCGCTAGAAATTCGCAGTGGCGAGTTGACCGCGCTGCTGGGGCCGTCCGGTTGCGGTAAAACGACAACAATGAAGATGATTGCCGGATTGCTGGTTCCAACAGCGGGCGATGTGCTTTTTGACGGGCGCTCGATCCTGCATGAAAAGCCGGAGCATCGCGGCGTCGTGATGGTCTTCCAGAACTATCTTCTCTTCCCTTATATGAGCGTGGCGGACAATATCGGCTTTGGCCTTAAAATGCGTAAAATTGACAAGACAGAAATCGACTGGCGCGTTTCCGCAATGCTGGAGTTGGTCAAGCTTCCCGATCTTGGCAAACGCCGTCCGTCTGAGTTATCGGGCGGCCAGCAACAACGCGTTGCGCTGGCACGGGCGTTGATCGTCCAGCCGAACGTACTGCTGCTTGACGAGCCTCTGTCCAATCTGGATGCGCATTTGCGCTTTGAAATGCGCGATCTTATTCGCTCGCTACAGCAGGAGATCGGCATTACCACGATCTTTGTGACGCATGATCAGGAAGAGGCGGTGGTGCTGGCTGATAAGGTGGCGCTAATTCTGGACGGCAGGTTGAAACAGTTCGATGTGCCGGAAATGTTCTATCAGCGTCCGGTGGATGAAGCGACAACCCGGTTTTTTGGTGGTCAGAATTTTGTCCAGGGCACCTCTGATGGGGTTGTTTTTGACAGTGTGCTTGGCAAACTAAAACTGCCAGAAGGCGCGTACAAGGGCAAAGGGGTGCTAACATTTCGGCCTGAAAACATCCGTCTTGGCAGCAATGTCGGCAGCGAGAACAAGCTGTCCGCGAAAATTTCTGAACGCATTTATCTTGGCACGCATACAAGGCTGAAATTGCAAATTGCCGATACCGAAATTACCGCACTGGTAAACCCTGAAGCCGCTAACGGCCTGAGTGTTGGTGATACTATAACCGCCAGCCTACCAATCGCCGCCTTATGGGTTTTATCAGCATGACCGGTTTGAAACATATGAACCATGCGAAAAGAATAGAGGAAATTGGCTAATGAAATTTGGTGTTCATGCAGGCTTATGGATGGCGCGCTGGACCGATGAGCTATCGCCAATCATCAAAGAAGTTGCCGATCTGGGTTTTGACGGCGTCGAAGTCTCGCTTCTGGGAATGAATGATGACAAGGCAGCGGCGCTGGGCGCACTGGTTCGCGATGCCGGCCTTGAAGTCACCTGCTCGGACGGGCTTGCTGGCGATAAGGATATCACCTCCAGCGATGCGGCGGTTCGCGCCGCCGGTGTTGACTATCTTCGCTGGACCATTGCCACCACTGCGAAAATCGGGGCGCGCGGGCTTGCCGGGGTTGTCTACGCACCTTGGGGCCAGTTTGACCCGGCCCGCAAGGCCGAACGAAGTGCCTATGCCGCCGAGGCGTTTCACACTTTGGACAGTGATCTGGCTGAGCGCGGCGTGACGCTGGGCATTGAGGCTATCAATCGGTTTGAGACCGATCTGGTAAATACAGCGCATGAGGCGCGCGCCATCGCCGATGCCGCAGCATCCGATCATGTTGGCATCCTGCTGGATAGCTTCCATCTCAATATTGAGGAAAAAGATATCAAGGCAGCGATTGGCGTTGCGGCGGATAAGCTGGTGCATTTTCATATTTCTGAGAATGACCGCGGGCTTCCCGGATCCGGGCATATTGCGTGGACGGATGTGCGCGAAGGTCTGCAGAATATTGATTATGATGGCTGGATTGTCGCCGAAATGTTTGTCATTGAGGGCAACCCTGCCAGCGCCGATCTGAACATCTGGCGGCCCATTGAAACTAATGCCACCACCACTGCCAGCGATGCGCTTGCCTTTATGCGAAAGACCTTTGTATGACCGATTTTCTGACCAGGTTGGCTGATCATTTTGTCGGCCTTGAAGAGCGTTTGAACGAATTGGACGCAGCAATCGGTGATGGCGATCACGGCACCACAATCTGCCGCGGTCTGGCAGCAGCTGCAACTGATCCCGCCCAACCTGCAAAAGCGTTCCGGCGGGCAGCAGGCGGAGCATCAGGATCGTTGTTTGGCGTATTAATCGGGGCCCTTAGCGCCGAGCAGAACGCATCCCCTCCCACTTTAGGTGCGGCGTGGAGCGAGGCGGCCCCAAAAATAACCCACCTCGGCGGGGCAGGCGCCGGTGACAAAACGATGCTTGATGCGTTGATCCCCGCCGCCGCCGCCGCAAAGGCAGCAGATAGCCCCGAAGCTGCCGCGCGCAATGCTGCTAGCGCGGCCGATGCCGGTGCAAAGGCAACGCAAGACATGTCGGCGCGCCGGGGCCGTGCCAAATATGTTGAGAATGCCGGGCAGGGATCACTGGATCCAGGGGCTCATTCAGTAGCCGAAATTTTAGAGGCTTTTGCCAGCTGGAGATTCAAGACATGAAAAAGCTATTCAACAGTCACGCCAGCATGGTTGAGGATATGATTGACGGGTTTGTCGCCGCATATCCGCATCAGGTGGCGCGCGGTGCGGCGATGCGCCTGATCCGGCGCGCTCAGCCAGCCGATCCCGCGAACAAAGTGATGCTTGCCATAGGTAATGGCAGCGGGCACGAACCTATTGCAATGGGATATGTTGGCACCGGCCTTTTGGATGCCAATATCGTCGGCGATGTGTTTGCCGCCCCGTCACCCGATCTAATCTATGACGCGCTGGATGAAATCACCGGTGATGCCGGAACATTGTTGCTGGTCTCTCGCCATGAAGGCGATGTGATCAACGCCAACGCCGCGGTGATGATGGCAGAGGAAGACGATCTAAAAGTGCGCGCACTGCTGATGTATGATGATATTTCCTCAGCACCAAAAGGCTCGGAACATGAACGGCGCGGCGCGGCAGGAACTTTGTTTATCTATAAGATTCTGGGCGCCGCAGCTGAAACAGGAATGGACCTTGACGCGCTGGAGGCGCTAGGAATCGCTGTTCGTGATTGCACCCGCACGCTAGCCGCGGCGGTTAGTCCGGGCATATCGCCTTTGACGGGTGCGCCGATGTTTGCGCTTCCGGATGATGAGGTTTTTATCGGAATGGGTGTCCATGGAGAGCCCGGTGTCGGGCGTCGTAAGGTGGAGCCTGTTGGCGAGTTGGTCAACTTTATGATGGGCGAATTGCTGGATGACATGCCGATTGCGCCAGACCAGAAAACCATTGCGCTGATCAATGGGTCAGGCGCCACCAGCTTGATGGAATTGCTGACCATCTACCGCGAGGTTGAAGCAGAATTGCGCCGCCGGAATATTCCTGCAGTTGCACCGGCTATCGGGTCAATGTCAACGACGCAAGATACCCAAGGCTTTTCGATTTCGTTGATGACACCAACGCAGCCAATGCTGGACTTCTGGCAGGCGGCGCAGCAAACACCCTTTTTCCCGCATATTTATAATGGTGAAACCTCTTGAAGCAGTCTTTGAACATAAATGGTGTAGCGATAGATGCCGGTAGTGGGTTGGGGGCAGCAATCCAGCAGGCGCGCGGCGATGATGCTACCGATCAGGATGTTCTGATTTTCAAACGGGCCATCATCACCGAACTTGCATCACTTGCTTCCACAATTCTGGTTGATGCCAATATGGGGCCGGACTTACTGGCCGACTTTCCGCCTCAGTGCAAACCGATGATGGCGTATGAGGCTGATGTATATCACATCTCTGATGATGACCGTATTACTGTGCTGCCGGATCATATCGCGCTGGCAGATTTTCCAAAAATGGGGATCAGTCATCTCAAATTCTTTATGTATTATGCGCCCGATGATGCGCACGCCCTAAATCGCCGCAAGCTGGATTTGATTGCCCAAATTGGGGAGGGATGCGCCGAAAACGGCCTGACATTTTTACTGGAACCGTTGGTCTATCACCCAACATTGGCCCCGGGCACCGCTGAATACGCGCGTATCAAGCCTAATCTGGTCCGCCGCGCCACCGCAGATTTTGCGCGCCCGGAATTGCGCGCCAACGTGTTGAAAGTTGAGATTCCAGTTGATCTGAATTTCGTCGATGGCTTTGGCGAGCCCGAGATGTCTCGTGACGAAGCGCTGGCAGCTTTTCGATCGGCAGCGGCGGCGGCAGGCGATTGTGATCTTGTGTATCTAAGCGCCGGTGTTACCTTTCCCCGCTTTGCCGCATCGTTGAAAATGGCATCAGAGGCCGAAGTGGATTTGCACGGATTTATGTGCGGGCGCGCCATCTGGTCTGATGGTATCGAAATTTTTGGCCGCACCGGCGAGACCGGCTTGCGGGAATGGTTGCAAAAAGAAGGACGCAATAGACTAGCTACCCTCAATCAAATTTTGGAGTGAGACATGCTACTTAAAGACAAAATCGCCATTGTCACCGGAGGTTCGAGTGGGAATGGCCGCGCAATCTGCAGCCGCTTTGTCGAACAAGGGGCGCGCGTCATTGTTGCCGATCTGACTGAAACGCCCCGCGAAGGCGGTCCTGCGACCGCCGATATGATCAATGCAGAAACACCCGACAGTGCCGTCTTCCAAAAATGTGACGTTACAAAACTGGATGATTTAGAAAGCTGTGTGGCGCTGGCCGAATCAATGGGCGGGCTGGATATTCTGGTCAACAATGCCGGTATCCTGAAAAAACAACCCTTGCTGGAAGCCGATGAAGCGATGTTTCAGCAGATGATAGATGTAAATGTCAAAAGCGTGCTGTTCGCGTCGCAAGCTGCTGCAAAGGTTATGATCCCGCGCGGCAGCGGTGTCATTATCAATCTATGTTCAATCGCCGGGATGCGCGGAACTGGCGGGTTCTGTCACTATAATTTGACCAAAGGCGCGGTGCGTTTGTTAACCTATTCAATGGCGGATGAATTGGGCCCACACGGTATTCGGGTCAATAATATCGCCCCCGGAATTATGCATACACAGATGAACATTGACGATGATCCGGTGATTGGAACACCAACCGGCGAAGGGTATCTTGATATGATCCCAGCGCGCCGGTGGGGCACCACTCACGAGGTTGCCGATGGCTGCGTTTATCTGGCGTGCGATATGGCAAAATATGTCATGGGAACAACATTGACGATCGATGGGGGGTATTTAAGGGTATGACGGCAAAGCTTCGCGTTGCGCTGATCCGGGCCTCGCTGCCCAGCTATTTTCCAGATAGGCATAATGTCTGGCAGCGCTGTGAGACGGCCGCATCCAGCTTGTGTGATGCCGAAGGGGCCGACCTGCTGATCTACCCTGAAATTCCGATGGACGGCGCCGCTACAAGCACAGCAGTGGACTGGTGCCGCGATCAAAAGATTGATTTTGTGTTGTTGCTGCATGGTGGCTTTACCATGGGCGATGTCGCCCGAACGCTGGCTAGGTCTGAATTCCGGTTGGGATTTTGGTCAGTACCCGAACCCCAACGCACCGGCGATGTTCAACTGAATAATTTTGTCTCGCTGAATATGTCGCTTTCAATTTCCCGGCAGGTGCGCTCCCTCAAGGAAAATCCGGTTCAATGGTATCATGGCGCGCCTGAAAGCACAGCCTTGCAAAACCGGCTGCGCACCACTATCCGCGCCCTAAAGGCCTGTAAATTACTGATGGGGGCAAAAATCGGCGCAGTCGGTGGACTCGCCATGACTTTTTATAATATGGAAGTATCCAGTAATGCGCTGTTCGCCCGCCTTGGTGTGACGACGCACCATCATGACATGCATGAGTTGACCGAACGGATGCAAAACATTCCGGCCTCAAGGGTTGCAGCAGAACTGGCGCTAATGCGGGATGCTGCGCGAATAGATAATGTCAGTGATGCACAAATGACTCTAACCTCCAGTTGTGCGCTCGCCATGCGGGACATCGCGAACGAGAACGGCTATGCCGCCCTTACGGTGAGTGACTGGCCAGCCTTGCAAGAACACCCCGGAATGCATCCTGGCGCCGCCTTTTCATGGCTGGAGGAAACTGACCAGCTACCCGTTGCCTCGGAAGGAGATATTCTGGGCGCGATCAGCCAGTTGGTATCACGCTCGTTCAGCGGGCGGGTCGGGTATCTGCTGGATATGACAGAACCTGATCTGGATGCCGGACAAATGCTAGTCTGGCATGGCGGCGGCGGACCGCTATATCTGGCTGATGATGCTGGTGCGCGCTGGATTAATCATCCGATGATAGGGCGCGGCACCGAGGCTGGACCGATATATGGTGCGATTGCTGATCTGGTTTTCCGCGATGGCCCGGTCAGTCTTTTGCGCGTTGCCCGTGATGGCGGAGCGCTATTCAGCATGACCGCCGAGGTGGCCGGCCGTGATCCATCAGGCTTTGATGGGTGCCGCGGCTGGCTGCAGAATTTCGAAATCGACGGACAAACCGCATCGCTTGAAGATGTCGTCAGCACGGTGATGGCGCACGGACTGGAACATCATTTCATTTTGATGCCGGGCAATTTTGCGGCCGAACTGGCTGAATTTGGCTCATGGACCGCGATGCAGCGCCTTGGCTATAGACCAATGCGCTCCCACCTCGATAGCCGCGATTTCAGCTAGCCAGCATGCTTGGCTAAACGATCATAAAAATCGATAAAAATCTCGTCGCGTTGGACGTCATGTGCCTCCCGCATAAGATGCCTGTCGGGGCTGTGCTGCCACAGCAAATCTTCATCCAGAATAGGCGAATTGGTTAAGTGCGTTGGCACCCAATCGGGATTGATCAGCCACGCAATAACAATGATATCCCAGATCACCCATGTCCGCCGCGCCGTATCGGAAATGGCAAACATCTCGTGCAGCGGATTATTGACAAACAGATGGTTCAGATAATCACCAATATCCCCGCGCCCTTTCACAAACGACTCCATTTCCGGCAATGATATTTTCAGTTGCGCTCCGACATGGTAGCCCGGCAGATAAATATGCGGAACACCGCTGTCAAACAACAGCCGCGATGACGGCACATCCTGCACCAGATTAAGCGAAGGCCGGTTGCTATGCGGGGCGTGCGAAGGATAGCTGGAGGTCCAGATCACAACTATATTCTCAATAATTTCGGGAGCAAGGATAAGCGCCGCAGCGATATTGGTCACACACCCCATGGCGGCGATATAAAGCGGCCCGTCACCCGATTTGGCAAGATCGATTATGGTCTCAACCGCCGCTGATTTAACCGGCTCATCCGGTGTGCTCATATAACGATCAGCCCCGCGGAACACCTTGCCGTCGCACTTCATTCCCATCTTGTCATAAACCCGGATGATTTCGAGATAACTTAGCTCCATTCCTTCTGCCGGGCTGACGAAACTAAGATCTTCTACGCGTTTACCCGCCGCATGAAGCCTGTCGAGCCAACCACGAAAACCGCCAACCAGCGGCTCATCACTTCCCGCCCCGTCAGCCATAGCCTTTTCAGCAGCAAGCAGATGCGTGCGGTGATGGGCGAATGAAAACGGCTCGGCAGTAACCGCCTCAACAGTCATTTTTTCAGGTGCCAGCAAGGCCCAAGCCAACGCGTACTGATCGTCAATTTCATTGGCTGTATCAGTATCAATCAACAATCGGACCGGCCCACCTGTAGGGGGTGTCAGTCGCTCAAGCATTAAATCTTTTGATAGGGGTTTGAACTGTGTCATTGGGGAACTCTCTTAAATAATGGGCCTCTAGTTATGTGCCGGGGTTAATTATGTGTCGGGGTTCGGATTTGTTGGGATAGATTGAAACTCACCGATCCGGTTCTAAAAACCTCTTCAAAGAACACTGTTTTGCCCGTGTCACCAAAGGCGGAACAGGCCTGCTTTAGAATCGGTGTTCCGGCATCAATATCAAAAATCTCTGCCATTACTGCATTTGCCGCGACCGGACTTATATCCTCGCAAGCCGCTGACCATTCCAACATAAAGCGCGATCGCAAAATCCGCAGAATTGACTGGGCCGGACCGGTCTCGGGGAAATCTTGTGGCTGGGCATCGCGCAAAAGATCACTAGCAGCATAGGTGTGAACCAGCATCTGCGCCTTGCCATCAACTAGACGCAGGCGGCTGATACAGGTCACAGCTTGACCCGCCAGCTCGGACGGCAACTCTGCAAAGCGGGGATCTCCGGCGGGCAAATTTTCGATCTGCAACAGCCGTGATGTTGGCTCACGGCCAGTTCGCAACATCGCATCGGTAAACGAAGTCAGACAAGTATCGGAAACCGGCGACAACGTGACCACACGATAGCCGCTGCCTTGCCTGCGTTCGACATAGCCATCTTGAACAAGCATATCCAGCGATCGCCGGATGGTGACCCGGCTGACCTTAAAATATCTAGCCAACTCATCTTCGGTAGGCATCCGGCCGCCAACAGGATACCTTCCGGCCTTCAATCGCTCTAGGATGGTACGATAGGCCTGCTCATATTTAGGTATGGTCGGCGGTATGTCCGGCGACATTATTTCAGATGGTGTCATATCAACCCTTGCTTGCTGTTCACGCTATCCACACACTTTTTGTCTGGGAATAAAGTCCGATTGCATCGCGCCCCATTTCTCGTCCGTACCCTGACTGTTTTACCCCGCCAAAGGGGGATGCGGCATCGGTCTCGCCCCAGCAATTCACCCAGACGGTACCGGCCGCCAGCCGGTCTGCCATGCGCCGCACACGCCCAACATCTTGGGACCATAATCCAGCAGCCAGTCCATAAGGCGTACTGTTTGCACGCGCCAGAACCTCATCCTCATCCGCAAAGCTAAGCATCGATAGAACAGGGCCAAACACCTCTTCGCGGGCAATCTCCATCGCATCATCAACTTCGCTGACAATAGTGGGCGGGATAAACCAGCCCGGCATATCAGCACGCTCGCCTCCGGCCGCGATATGCGCTCCGGCCTGCTGGCTGCGGTCAACAAAGCCCAGAATTTTTTCCATCTGCACCTTGCTGATCACCGGCCCCAGATCATGCCCCGGGTCGGCCATTCCGGGCCCAATACTCAACCCTTCAGCCATATCAACGAGTCCTGACAGCACCTGATCATTAAGGGAGTGATGCACGAACAACCGCGATCCGGCAGTACAGCTTTGCCCGTTATTACCAAAACAGGCCCAAAAAGCCCCGTTGATAGCGCGGTCCAGATCGGCATCTTCAAAGATGATATTGGCCGCTTTACCGCCAAGTTCCAGCGATAATTTCTTCAGATTACCCGCCGATGCAGAAACAATCTTGCGGCCGGTTTGCGTGCTGCCGGTAAAGCCCAACTTGGCAACATCCAGATGCTCGGTCAAATGCGCTCCGGCAACCGCGCCATATCCCGGGATCACATTCAGCACTCCTTCGGGAAACCCTGCCTCTAGCGCTAGATCAGCAAGATACAACACCGATAGCGGCGTTTCTTCAGACGGTTTGAGAACGATGCAATTACCAGCCGCAATCGCCGGAGCCAGCTTCCATGACGCCATCAGTAGCGGATAATTCCATGGGGTGATCAGCCCGCAAACACCTACCGGTTCAATGCGCGTATAGTTCAGCCGGTCTGGAATATTCACCGGAATGGTTGCGCCCTCGATCGTATCAGGCCAACCGGCGAAATAGCGAAAATGGCGCGCTGACCAAATAGCATCAACATCGCGCGCAACAGCAAACGGCTTGCCATTGTCAAGCGCATCCAACTGACCAAAGACTGCCGCCTTTTGCTCAATCAAATCTGCCAGCTTCCATATCAGGCGGCTGCGTTCATCCGGCCCCATGCGGCCCCACGGACCTTCCACAAAAGCGTGCTTGGCCGCGGCGACCGCCAGATTTGTCTCCGCAACACCGGCAATTGCACTCTGCGCAAACCGTTTGCCATGTGACGGATCGATTATATCCAACTGGTCATCGGTTTGAATCTCTTTGCCGCCAATCCGCAGGCCCTGAATCTTACCGATAAAGCTGTGTACCTCATCCAGAATGCTGTGCATATTTTGGTGCTTCAAAGCCATCATTCTACCCCACCAGTCTTTTTTACTTCGGCATCACGCAACGCTCGCCGGTTAATCTTGGCTGACGAGGTCATTACGAAACTGTCAACAAATTCCAGCTCGCGGGGCGCTTTATAGCCCGCAAGCCGGGTACGTACATGATCAACAAGTTCTGCCTTCAGATCATCGCTGGCAGGAATATCAGCCTGCAATTTGACAAATGCCTTGACGATAGCGCCGCGCGCGGCATCCGGTTTGCCAATCACCGCCGCTTCGCCAACCGCCGGATGACCGATCAGGCATTCTTCGATTTCGGTGGGCCCAATGCGAAAGCCCGAAGACTTAATCAAATCATCCGAGCGCCCCTTATACCAAAAATAACCGTCGGCATCGCGAATAGCCAAATCACGCGTCCGAAGATAGGGACCAAGACGCATTTCAGCCTCTTTTTCCGGTGCGTTATAATATCCCAAAAACCGTGTCGGCGCAGCGTTTGAAGTGACAATCTCGCCCACGTCACCATCCGCAACAGGTGTACCCGTATCATCCACCAAAAGCACCTGATGGCCGGGATAGGCTTGGCCCATTGAGCCGGGCCGCCGCGGATAAATTTGCGCGCAATTGCCAATCAGATGATTAACTTCGGTCATGCCATAAAATTCGTTACAGACAACGCCCAGCTTGTTTTCTGCCCAGTTCAACGTCTCTGCGGCCAAAGCTTCACCGCCCGTGCAGATCACGCGAATAGCCAGATCGTAAAGGGCCTTTGGATTCGGCGTCTCGGCCAGCCGTTTGATTGCGGTAGGTGCCAGAAAGCTGTGCGTTACCCGGTGTCTGGTAATAAATTGATAGGCCCAGTCGGCCTTAAACCTGTCCAGTGAGGTTACAATTGGCCGGCCAGCCATCCATGCCGGAAACAGCATATCCAACAAACCGCCAACCCACGCCCAGTCCGAAGGCGACCAGTAAACCGCATCGTCATCTTCCATCGACATGTTGAAAAAAAGATTGATCGACGGGGTATAGGATGCCAGCACCCGGTGACCATGCATGATCCCCTTTGGCCGGCCGGTTGAACCCGAGGTATACATCAGTAAAGCCGGATCATCACTGCCGCCATAGCTTGGCACAAAATCTTTTGACGTTGGATTATCTGCACCGCCATCGATTGCCGCGCCAAGATCAAGTTCACCAACATCCGGAGCGCGTAGCATCACATGGTCCAGCGATGGAAATAAGTCACCCTGTTCCGCGCGCAGACCAGCCCAAACGCCGGCTCCGGTCAACAATATCCGCAGCCCACAATCGGCAATCGCATGAGCAAGCGAATCCGGCCCATAAAGCTGTGAGAGCGTCACTGCCACCGCACCAAGCTTGCACACCGCCATATGGGCAACCGCCGTATCGGGATGCTGGCCGGTATGAATGCCGATAAAATCGCCGCTTCCATATCCCAGATGGCGGAGCGATGCTGCCAGATTGACCGCTTGCTCTTCGATCTGTGCAAAGCTCCAGCTTTGAGACGAACCGTCTTCGGACTCAAAAATCATTGCGGTCTTATCGCGACTTGCCGGTCCTAAATGTTTGCCAAGCGTCATATGATAGATATTCACATCATCGGGCCAGCGGATCGATACCCCGTTTGGCTCCTGATGGAGATTGAGCGCGGCAAGCGCGTTTCCGCCCAAAAGTTTTACATAATCCATCATCGACTTCCCTCAAAACCCGTACCTGAACTTACGCCTGAACCGATAGCATCCTGACTATCCGGATTTTCAGCACCAACGCATAAACCGCCAAGCGCGTCCGAGGATATCTTCAACCGGACCATTTTGGCATCGCCTGGCACATTATCCAGTGCGACCAGCGTGCGCGTATCCGCTCCAACAAATTGGACCAGCGCAAAACTGCCATCGCTGCCAGAGGTCCGCCATTCGATCTGGGCCCGCCCGTCTAGCTGTTGCCAACTGCCCGCATCTGAGCCACAGCTGCAAACGCGCTCTGGCGGAAAACTGGTCTTTGAGCAGGCCGAGCATTGCCGCGCAATAGCCCTGCCTTTCGCCAAACCAGTGACAAAATCGGCCAGCCAACCAGCTGCCATAGGATAGTCAAGATTAAGAGAATATTCTGCCATCAACATACCCCGAATGCACCGCCGCCAGATTGCGCCAGCAGCGTTATCGCGGCCGTGGTGCCAACCCCGCCATGCGTATCGGCAAGTGCCATTCTGGGCGGGTTTGCAGGCTGTAACCCCGAATGGTGACGCCCTTCCAGAAACAAAGCGCAATTGGCTGTCTGACCAACACCGATTGCCCCAGCTGGAGCGCCCTGCCCCATCAAACCGCCCGATAGATTGATCGGCATTTGCCCGTCCGCACCAAACACACCGTCTCGCAAGCTGGCACTCAAACCGGCGCCCTTGCCCCGGACATTACCCGGGGAAAGCCCCAATGCATCAATGGCTTGCAGCTGCGCGCCCGCATAGGAATCATACACTTCGGCAAGGCCGATATCTGCCGGGGTTATCCCAGCCATATTGCAGGCTTTTTGCATTGCATTTTGCTTTGCTGAAAAGTTGCCCGGACACGCGCGTGCAGATAATCTGGGGTGATCGCTGGCCCCGCCGATTGCAACAATTCGCGCGGCAGCTTTGCGGCTGGCAGGCACATAATTATCTGCCGACAAAATAAGCGCCGCCGCACCATCGCTAAGCGGCGAGCAATGCAGACGGCGGTAGGGGGAGGCAATCATCGGCGAGTCTTCAAACTCGGTTAAATCATGCTCGCGCCCCAAATGTGCTTTTGGATTAGCCAGCGCATTGGCGCGATTGGCAATTGTGACTGCCGCTAGATCGTCATCGGTTATTCCGTTTTCCGCCATGAAAATCTGCGCTGATAACGCATAAAGCGCGGTCGCTGAAACGCCGGTTATACCATCGCTAAACGCATCGAAGGAAAATCCGTACAACTGTTTAACTGACGCTGGCGGTAATCCAGAAGCTGACGGATCAACGCCGATAACCGCCGCTTGGCGTGCAGTACCGGATAAAATCGCCTGCACCGCCACATGTACCGCCAACTGGCCCGATGCTCCGCCGCCCTCAACACGCATAGTCGGCGCACCATGCAGCCCCAGATCAGCCGCCAGAACCGAAGCCGGATTCAACTGCAAGGTGAAAAAATCACTCTCCGAAGCCACCACCAGAAGATCAATATCTGCGCACTCAACGTCGCTCATCATTAAGGCGGCGTTAAAGCTTTCAACGGCCCAGTCACGAAAGGATGACCCATCCTTACGACGATTATAATCAGTCAAATATGCGCCAGTAACTGTCGGCAAAGCCGCACTCCTGTTCAGCAAACCACCGCTATTCTATATTGACCTATCATATTTGTATAGACAAGTTTAGGTGGTTTTAATGCCGGTAAAACTATTATCGGGAGATGGTTGAAATTTTATCAAATGTCGGATTCGCCAGTGTCATCCGTGCCAAAATCACCGCCAATCGAATCGGCAATATCTTCGGCAAAATTATCCCCAAGTGACAGATTATCCTGCAGGGGTAGTACCTTGATAATCGAGTCATCCGCCGCGTCCACTGCCGGAATGGCATAGGCGCCTTGAAACCAGCGGCCAAGATCAACATCAGCGCACCGACGCGAGCAAAAAGGCCGAGGACTGCTTCCGCCCTTTTTGGCAGGTGCGGCGGCAGGCTCCCCGCAGGTCGGACATTTCAATCCCGATGATGAAGATTTTTTCACCCAAGGGCTTTTGACTTCCGCCGAACCATCATCTGTCGCCATCATTCCTGCTCCAAAATCGTCGCTGTTTCTGCGTCAGACGAAACAACAAGCCGAACCGGTCTGTCAAGTGCTGCCTCCAGCGCCATCAGGGCCGACGAGCCCGCCCCATTTGGGCCCAACCAGTCGGCCATGACCTGCGGTAATTCGAGCGTCGGCATAGCCAGTTGCGGACGCCAGAACAACGCACGCAAAGCCGCCAGTGCACCCGCCGCAACCATGTCTTGATGATAGAGTGCAGGGTTCGCCTGACCATGCGCAATTCGGACTTCCAGAACCCCGCCGCGTGTCTTTCCCAAAATTTCGGGCGCGCGCGGATCATCGGCCAACGCTGCCTCCAACCGCATCACAACGTCTTTGGCGCGCGCTGGCGGAGCGCGAGGAATATCAATAGCCACCAAACCGCTAATCTGGCGAAGCCGCACTTGGCGCGCAATTGCTTGCGGTGCTGCATCAAACAGAGTTTGTAGATCACCTGTTCCGCTATCAAGGTCAATGGCGGTCAGCGCATGGGTGCGCTCCACCCACATCTGTCCACCGCCAGTCAGCATCAGATTTGTGCGCGTAGCTTCATCCATTGCCGCCTCATACAGCGTATCAAACGCCGTTGCTGCGGCGGCATTATCAACAAATTTAATATCGGCATTTGGCAGGGCTCGTTGGGCCTTGTCAGCCAGACTACCTCCGTCAAAAAGACAAGTTGCCTCGCCGGAAACACCAGCATCAAGCGCTTTGACTTGACCGCGCCACACCGCGATCATCGCCGCGCATTCCGCAACCAGATCTGGGGATTGCGCCGCATGCCGTCTGATAATCAGCGCGAGATCACCATCATCCGGCTCGCCAGCAATCACCAGCGCCAGCGCCGCCTTTACATCATCCCCCAGAGGCGTCTTCAATTGACGCGAGACGGTAATTCCCCGCTGTCCGGCGAGCAAAACAAGATGGCGGCTGACCAGCCGAGGACCAACAATCGCCTGCCATGGTTTGTCCTCACGCGGGGCGGCAGTGATGGTCACGATAACCAACTTTCCCGTTGAAACCTTATTCTGCTTACCAATCCGGATTGAGATCGGCGTGCCGTCCGCCAGCCGTGCAGTGGCGCGGTTCTGTTGAGGAAAAAACTGGGTGATACGGACCCGGTGCACTTGCCCAATGCGATTCGGCGCATGCAACGCATCATGCCAGATTTCAACGAGGTCATCACCGCGGCAAAACAAGGCACGGGTTAACCCGGGGGCGGCATCGATCCAGATTTTGATAGCATCATCCATAATGCTCATATCAGATCACATTATTGCCGCGAAGCATTGCCGAAACATCATAAAGGCTGAACCCGACAATGTTTGAATACGATCCATCAATATGACGAATTAAAGCCGCCGCCGCACCCTGAATGGCATAACCGCCAGCCTTACCGCGCCAATCATCGGTGGCGATATAGCTGTCAATCTCGTCAGTTGACAGCCGTTTCATCGTTACCGTGCTAGTCACAAGACGGCTGATTATCCGGCCATCTGCAAGGCGCAAAGCAATGCCGCCATAAACCCGGTGACGTCGGCCTGACAGCATAGCAAGACATTTTCGCGCCGCATCACCGGTTTCCGCTTTTGGCAAAATCATCCGGCCCCGCGCTACCACGGTATCTCCTGCCAGAATTATGGCCCCTCTGGGCACGTCCATCGCAGACGCTGCCTCAGCCTTTTCAATTGCCATGCGCCGGGCATAAACAATCGGAGCCTCACCGGTCTTCGCGGCCTCATTAATGTCGGGGGCTATGATACTGTGGGGAACAACGCCAATCTGCGCCAGCAATTCGCGGCGGCGCGGCGATGCAGAGGCAAGCACAAGCGAAGATAGGATTGACGTCATGCCCAACCCCTTAAAAGG
>JAACDV010000231.1 GCA_009936825.1 Bacteroidota bacterium
GTACTGTTCAGGTCGAGGTACGTCGTAAACGCGCGCCTGCCGCCCCACACCGCGCTGTAACACCACCAGCGGTTGAACCGGAAGAAATCGCCGTACCCGTCGCACCAGCCCCCGTCGAAGCATCGCCTGCCAGCAACGCTGATGACCGGCTGACTACGCAGGAACGTGCCGCGCGTAACCGCGCTCTTCAAGAAATTATGAAAAAACCGTCTTCTGATGAGGGTGCCGATGCGACCGCTGACGAGGTCGCTAGTGAAATGTCTGGCGGTATGGCCGACGAAACCGCCGCTAGCGATGGCGCGGGTGATGGGGCTGCTGACACAGCCACTGCCGAACCTGCCACCGCTGCCGAGCCCGCTGCACCTTTAAGCGAGATTGATGCCCGCCGTGCCGCTGAACTTGCCGAGCTTCAGGAAATTGAGGCTGCAGAAGCCAGCCGCCGTGAGGAAGAAGCCCGCAAACATACCGAGGCAAATGCCCGCCGTAGCGTTGGCGTTGACGTGCCGCCTGCGGCTGCTGCAGTTCCGCCTGCTGGGGGTGAAGCCACTGGTGATGCGTTTGGCCGCCGCCGCCGTCAGGTCGAAGAGATGCCTGCACGCAGACCATCAGCACCGCGCCGTGATGGCCCGGGTCGCCGCCAGTCGGGTAAAATGACAATCACGCAAGCACTGTCCGGTGATGAACAACGCCGTCAGCGTTCGCTGGCTTCGGTTCGCCGTCAGCGTGAAAAGGCCCGCATGCGGGACGACCAACCGCAGGTCAAACAGGTTCGTGACGTTATTATTCCAGATACAATTTCGGTTGCTGAACTCGCCAACCGGATGGCCGAACGTACAGCCGATGTTGTCAAAGAGCTGATGAAGCTCGGCGTTATGGCAACGGCAACACAGACCATTCATGGTGAGACTGCCGAGCTGGTTTCACAGGAATTTGGACACCGAGCTCAGCGGGTCTCGGAATCGGATGTTGAAATCGGCCTTGAGGGCGATGATGATTCTGCCGAGAATATGCTCCCACGCCCCCCTGTTGTGACTGTAATGGGTCATGTTGACCACGGTAAAACCAGCTTGCTGGATGCCATTCGCCGAACTGATGTTGCGGCGGGCGAATCGGGCGGCATTACCCAGCATATCGGCGCCTATCAAATCAACACCCAAGCCGGTAACCTGATTACGTTTATTGATACTCCGGGCCACGAGGCCTTTACTGAAATGCGATTACGCGGTGCCGATATCACCGATATTGTGGTTCTGGTTGTTGCGGCTGATGACAGTGTGATGGCGCAAACTATCGAGGCAATCAATCATTCCAAAGCTGCGGGGTGTCCGGTGATTGTGGCTGTCAACAAATGTGACAAGCCCGGTGCTGATCCAAAGCGGGTGCGCAGTGATTTGCTCCAGCATGAGATCATCACCGAAGAGTTTGGCGGCGATGTTTTATGTGTTGATGTCTCGGCGCTTAACGGTCAGGGGCTGGATAAGCTGGAAGAGGCGATCATGCTTCAGGCCGAACTTCTTGAGTTGCAGGCCAATCCGGACCGCGATGCTGCTGGCGTTGTGGTGGAAGCCAAGGTCGAACGCGGCCGGGGTTCTGTTGCTACTGTTCTTGTGCAGCGCGGCACGCTGCGCCAGGGCGATATTTTTGTCATTGGCGCTGAAAGCGGACGTGTTCGGGCGCTGTTGGATTATCGTGGTGAAAAATTGGTTCAGGCATTGCCAGGTCAGCCGGTGGAAATTCTGGGTCTGAACGGAACGCCAATGGCCGGCGATAGCTGTGTGGTTGTTGAATCCGAAGCACGTGCAAGGGAAATTGCCGAATACCGGACGCGCCAGATTAAGGAACGTGAAGCTGCGCGCGGTGCGCGTGGATCAGTTGAACAGATGTTGTCTGCGATTGCAGCTGGTGAGGCCGCAGAGCTGCCAATTATTATCAAGACCGATGTTCACGGCTCGCTTGAGGCTATTCGGGTTGCGCTTGAAAAACTGGGTACCGATCAGGTTAAAGTGCGTATTCTGTCTTCTGGCGTTGGTGCTATCAGCGAATCTGATATTTCGCTTTCGGCGGCGACCAATGCCATTGTCATTGGCTTTAACGTGCGCGCTATCCCGCAGGCTCGTGATCTTGCCAAGCGCGATGGTGTTGAAATTCGTTACCACTCGATCATCTATGAATTGATTGATGAAGTGAAATCGGCGATGGGTGGTCTACTCAGCCCGGATACGCAGGAAGATTTTATCGGATATGCCGAAATCAGAAAGGTCTTTGGGGTTTCAAAAATTGGCAAGATTGCCGGTTGTATGGTCACCGAAGGTGTTATCAAGCGCGGGTGTAAAGTTCGCCTGCTGCGCGACAATGTCGTTATCCATGAGGGCGCGCTGAAAACGCTCAAGCGCTTTAAGGATGAAGTTAAGGAAGTTCGTGAGGGCTTTGAATGCGGCATGGGATTTGAGAATTATTCGGACATTCAGGAAAACGATATGATCGAATGTTTTGAAGTCCGCGAGGTCGCCAGAACGCTCGACTGATTGAGTCAAATTGTGCGTGCGAGGTAATCATGGCTGGAAAATCCAGACGGTCAATGTCGGCGAATTTGCCAAGCCAGCGCCAGTTGCGCGTTGGTGAAACGTTGCGTCATGCGCTGTCGGTTATTCTATCACGCGACAATTTTTTTGATCCGGATCTGGAAAATGTGCCAATCACAATTTCCGAGATTTCAGTCAGTCCTGATTTGTCTAACGCCCGCGTTTATACGATGCCGCTTGGCGGGGAAAAGTCGGAAACTGTTTTGCCTGCCCTGAACCGGCTTGCCCCGCTGCTGCAAAAAGAGATTGCCTCAAAGGTGCATCTTCGCCGCGTCCCTAAGCTGAAATTCTATCTTGATGACAGTTTTGACAATGCCGCACGCCTGAATGTTGTTTTCAACACCATCCGGCGCGATGATTGATAATGGTTTAAAGCAACCGGCATGGCGTCACGAAAAGGTAATCCCGTTCATGGTTGGGTCGTTCTAGACAAACCCATTGGCCTGAGCTCATCAAAGGCGGTGGGTATCGTTCGCCGCATTTTTAACGCCGCCAAAGCAGGGCATGGCGGAACTCTGGATCCGCTGGCAACAGGTCTTCTTCCCATTGCCCTTGGCGAGGCTACAAAAACCGTATCTTTTGCTATGCATGGCGCCAAAAGCTATGAATTCACTCTGGCATTCGGGGCGCAAACAACAACCGATGACCGCGAAGGCGAGGTCATTTTTAGCTCTGATATAATGCCGACCGCAGCGCAGATTGAGACGGTCCTACCTCAATTTATCGGCACCATTCAACAGCGTCCTCCAATTTTCTCGGCCATTAAGGTTGATGGCGCGCGGGCCTATGATATTGCCCGCAAAGCAATTGCCAGTGGTGCCCCCGATCTGCCTGAGCTTGATGCGCGTCCGATTGACATTGACCGGCTGGAATTACGCTCGGTTGATGCTGCCAGTGCCTCGTTTTTTGTTGCTTGCGGAAAAGGTACTTATATCCGCTCATTGGCGCGCGATATTGCGCTAATTCTTGGCAGCGCTGGACATGTTAGCTCGCTGCGACGACTTTCAGTTGGTCCGTTTTTCGAAGGTGATGCGATTTCACTGGATTTTCTGGAAAAGCTAGAGCATAGTTCGACCGCTTTCGAGCATTTGAAGCCTGTTGTGAGCGCGCTGGACGACATCCCGGCGGTGCCCATTTCGGCTGATGAGGCGGTAAAGCTCCGTCATGGACAGACACTTCCGGCGCTTGGCCCTTCGGCTCAGGCGCGTTTTGAGGAAGTGATCTCGTCTGAGATTGGGGTGGCGCTTGCCAGCAGTGTGCCTGTGGCGTTGGTTTCGGTTAAGTCGGGCCAGTTGCAGCCGCTGCGTGTTTTTAATCTTTGATCCATTTTTAAATGGATGAAACCAAAGGAGGTTTCGATGTCGATTACTAGTGAACGTACGGTCGAGCTTATCAAGGAATTTGGCAAGTCTGATACAGATTCAGGGTCAGCAGCGGTTCAGGTCGCCATTTTGAGCGAGCGCATCGTCAACCTGACTGAACATCTGAAAACACATAAAAAGGACTTCGGTTCACGCCGCGGTCTTTTGTCGATGGTTGGTCAACGCCGTAACCTGCTTGATTACATCAAATCAGGCGATGAAGCTGCCTACAAGGCGCTGATTGCACGGTTGGGTCTGCGGCGTTAATTCTGGCTTAATTTTCAGGCCAAGTTTTGCGTCAAATACCAGATCGGTATTAGCAAATTTTTCGGGATTCAAATTGTGTTTGCCCAGCCGCTATCCCAGCGCTGGGCTACGCCTTAGTGCGCACGGTGCATTAATGTTTGCATTTTAACAGGTTGCATGCCACAACATCGCCGAGACAAGAAACACAGGAAACAATGCCTGGGCCCGGACAAGATGCAACGGGGGCCCAAGTGACCATACCCGCGGACCGAGCGGTGGTCGCACACCCCCCAAAAAAACATCCCTTGTTCTTAACTGGTAATCAAGACTGATTGCCGGTTCCAGATTGGCTGGAATTTGTCAGGTCAGGCAAGATGTAGATGAAAGAGACAAAATATAATGTTTAAAATTTTCCGCAAAGAGCTGGACTGGAATGGCACATCGCTCGTTCTTGAAACAGGTAAAGTTGCGCGTCAGGCCGATGGAGCTGTTATGGTCAGCCTCGGTGAGACAAAAGTTCTGTGTACGGCGGTCGCCGCGCAGAAAGCAAAACCCGGTCAGGATTTTTTCCCGATGACCGTCAATTATCAGGAAAAGGCATTTGCAGCTGGCAAAATTCCCGGTGGATTTTTCAAGCGTGAAGGCCGCCCATCTGAAAATGAAACGCTGGTTTGCCGCCTTATTGACCGGCCTATCAGGCCTCTGTTCCCGTCATCCTTCAAATGCGAGACGCAAATCATCTGTACCGTGCTTGCGCATGATATGGAAAACAACCCGGACATTGCTGCGATTATCGGCGCTTCTGCCGCGTTGACCTTGTCGGGTGTGCCGTTCTTTGGCCCAATTGCCGCCGCGCGTATCGGCTGGATTGATGGCGAATATGTTTTGAACCCAACCGTTGATCAGATGGAAGAAACATCGCTCGATCTGGTTATGGCCGGAACGCATGAAGGCGTGCTGATGGTTGAATCCGAAGCAAGTGAGTTGTCTGAAGAGATTATGCTAGGAGCGGTTAATTTTGGTCACAAGTCAATCAAACCGGTTATTGATGCGATTATTGAGCTTGCTGAATCATGTGCAAAAGAGCCGCGTGCGCTTCCAGAAGAGCCAGCCGAGACTGCTGAAATTAAGGCAATCATCGACAAATTCGAGTCAAAGTTTAAAGCTGCCTATAAAATCGGTGATAAATCTGAGCGTCAGGCAGCTCTCGGCGAAGCCAGAGCCGCTGCCAAGGAAAAGCTGGGTGATGAGTATGACAGCGTTCTGGTTGGCGGGCTGATTAAAGCTTTAGAAGCTGGCATCGTTCGCGGATCAATCCTGAAAACTGGCAAGCGGATTGACGGGCGCGATACCAAAACAGTCCGTCAGATCGTTTCAGAGGCTGGATTCCTTCCGCGTGCCCACGGATCGGCACTGTTTACGCGCGGCGAAACGCAGGCCATGGTTGTGGCCACGCTTGGCACAGGACAGGATGAGCAGATCATTGACGCGTTGGTTGGTGAGAGCCGCTCAAACTTTATGCTGCATTACAACTTCCCGCCTTATTCGGTTGGTGAAGCCGGGCGTGTTGGCTCACCGGGCCGCCGTGAAATTGGTCACGGCAAGCTGGCTTGGCGCGATCTTCGCCCGCTGCTTCCAGCGAAAGAGGATTTTCCCTACACCATTCGTCTGGTTTCTGAGATCACCGAATCAAACGGCTCGTCTTCAATGGCGACGGTTTGTGGTGGCTCGCTGGCGCTGATGGATGCCGGGGTTCCGCTGTCGCGTCCAGTTGCCGGAATTGCCATGGGTCTGATCAAGGACGGCGAAGATTACGCTGTCCTGTCCGACATTCTTGGTGACGAAGATCATCTTGGCGACATGGATTTTAAGGTTGCCGGGTCAGAAAATGGTATCACATCGTTGCAGATGGATATCAAGATCACCTCGATCACGCCGGAAATCATGAAAATCGCTCTCGAACAGGCTCGCGAAGGCCGGGTTCATATCCTTGGCGAAATGTCCAAGGCGCTGACCTCGTCACGCGATGGGCTTGCCGACAGCGCACCAAAGATCACCACGCTTTCAATTCCGGTTGACAAAATTCGCGATATTATCGGCCCGGGTGGCAAGATCATCCGCGAAATTTGTGAGACGACCGGTGCCAAGATCGACATTGATGATGATGGAACCGTAAAGGTTGCTGCTGTCACCGGTGCGTCTGGAGAAGCTGCGGTTGCTCGTATTCGTGACATTGTGGCCGAGCCTGAAATGGGCGTTATCTATAATGGTACCGTTGTGAAAACCGTTGATTTTGGCGCGTTCGTGAATTTCCTTGGTGCCAAGGACGGCCTTGTTCACATTTCTGAATTGCAGAATGGTCGGACCGAAAAGACGACCGACATCTGCAAAGAAGGCGATACCGTCAAGGTTAAGGTTATCGGATTTGATGATCGGGGTAAGGTTAAGCTGTCGATGAAGCGGGTTGATCAGGAAACCGGCGCTGATTTGGATGCGGCAGAAGCCGAAGCCGAATAATCATATCTTTCCGACTATAAAAATTCGGGCCCGGCGGAAACGCTGGGCCCTTTTTTGGTTTATTTACCTTCGGGGCTATTCCCCTCGGGAGGTACCGCAACGGCGTTGAACCCGCCATCAACAAAATGCGTTTCTCCGGTTACGCCTGAAGACAGGTCTGAAATCAGATATAGACCCGATTTTCCAACCTCATGAATATCAGGATTGCGCCCCAAGAGAGACGATTCTTCCGAATGTCTATAGATATGACGTGCCCCCGTAATAGCAGCGCCCGCCAGTGTTTTCATCGGGCCAGCGGATAGCGCATTGACCCGGATATTTTGCCCGCCAAGATCAACAGCAAGATATCGAACCGATGATTCTAGCGCCGCCTTGGCAACACCCATGACATTATAATTCGGCGAAATGCGTTGCGCACCGATATAGCTGAGCGTCAGCAATGCGCCGCCATCCGGCATCATCGCCCGGGCAGCCTGCGCGGTTTCAGTAAAGGAAAAGGCCGAGACAAGCATGGTGTCATTAAAATTCTTGCGGCTAGTGTTCATATAGCCGTCCTTCAACTCAGACTTGTCGGAGAAGGCCAGCGCATGCACAACAAAATCAATCTGGCTCCAGCTTTTCGACAACCACTCAAAGCTTTCGGCAATCGCGCCTTCATTGGCGACATCACATTCGACCATCAGGTCTGATCCCACAGATTCCGCAAGAGGGCGCAATCTTTTGCCAAACCCCTCCATCTGATAGGTGAATGCCAGCTCGGCGCCCGCATCTGCCGCCGCCTTGGCGATACCCCACGCGCTGGATCGCTCATTTGCGACGCCCATGATCAGGCCCCGCTTTCCGGCCATAATTCCCGAAGTCATGTCTCAGTTCCGCCCCAGTTCCGCCTCAGTTCTAGGTCCATTTCTTTAGAGCCAACGTCGCGTTTGTGCCCCCAAAACCAAATGAATTCGACAACGCCAAGTTAATCTGGACCCCGTCAACGCGGTTGGTCGGCACTGGAATATCACCGATCGCTGGATCAGGGTTTTCGATGTTAGCCGATCCCGCAATAAAGCCCTCTTTCATCATAATCATCGTATAAATAGCTTCTTGCACACCCGTTGCCCCCAGCGAATGTCCGGTAAGTGATTTGGTTGATGTCACAGGTGGTAGATAGCCGCGCGGCGAAAACACCTCACGAACGGCGTCCAGCTCTTTGACGTCACCGACGGGCGTTGATGTGCCGTGCGCGTTGATATAGTCAACTTTGTCCGTCAATGCCTCGCCATTAAACCCGGCAAGTGCCAGCTCCATACACCGCACCGCACCCTCACCCGACGGGGCAACCATATCATGGCCGTCCGAATTGGCACCATAGCCCACAATTTCGGCATAGATTTTGGCACCGCGAGCAAGGGCGTGATCCATATCCTCAACCACAACCATGCCGCCGCCGCCTGCAATCACAAACCCATCACGGTTTTCATCATAGGCTCTGGATGCCAGCTGGGGCGTGTCGTTATATTTTGAAGACATTGCGCCCATTGCGTCAAAAAGCACCGACAAAGACCAGTGCAGCTCTTCACCGCCGCCGGCAAATACAATGTCCTGACTGCCGCTTCGAATGGCGTCAGCGGCGGATGAAATACAATGCGCCGAGGTTGAACATGCCGATGTGATCGAAAAATTAAGCCCCTTAATTTTGAAAAAGGTCGCAATACAGGCAGATACCGTTGAGGACATGCAGCGTGGCACCATATAAGGGCCGACGCGCTTTGGGCCTTTCTCGCGAGTTGTGTCGATGGCCGTCAGCAGATTAGCCGTTGAAGGGCCGCCTGAGCCGGCAATCAGACCCGAACGCGGGTTGGATACCTGATCTTCGCTA